>NZ_JBEXKG010000030.1:0-65426 GCF_040609555.1 Streptomyces sp. NPDC004658 | reverse complement strand
GGCCGGCAGAACAGGCAGGGCGCCGGATCCGGCTACGCGCAGCAGCCCCAGCAGTACGCCCCGCCGCAGCAGCCGCAGCGGTACGCGCCTCCCGCCCCGCCCGCGCCCCAGCGGCCCGCGCGGGAGCCCCGGGAGCCACGGCAGCGCAGCGCCAACCCGATGAAGATCCCCGGGCTGGGCTGTCTGAAGGGCTGCCTGTTCACGATCGTCATCCTGATCGTGGCGAGCTGGCTGATCTGGGAGCTGACCCCGTTGCAGGACTGGATCGGCACCGGCAAGGGCTACTGGGACCAGATGAGCGACTGGATCGGCAAGGTCGGCGGCTGGATCAAGGATCTGGGCGGTTCCGGCAGCGGAAGCTGACCGCTGGTTCGGAGATTTGTCGACATCTGCCGGGTGATTTCCGTCTCCGCGGTGAAGGTTGGCTCGTCGGACGCGTAGTTTTGGCGACAACACGCGTCTGTAGGAGCAGTCTTGGCACGGAAGATCGGCAGCCGGTACACCGCGAACCAGATCCTGGGGCGGGGGAGCGCCGGCACGGTGTGGCTGGGCGAGGGACCGGACGGCCCCGTCGCCATCAAGCTGCTGCGCGAGGACCTCGCCTCCGACCAGGAACTCGTCGGACGCTTCGTGCAGGAGCGCACCGCGCTGCTCGGCCTGGAGCACCCGCACATCGTCACCGTGCGCGACCTGGTGGTCGACGGCAACGACCTGGCCCTGGTCATGGACCTCGTGCGCGGCACCGACCTGCGCACCCGGCTGGAGCGGGAGCGGCGGCTCGCCCCCGAGGCGGCCGTGGCGATCGTCGCCGACGTCGCCGACGCGCTGGCGGCGGCCCACGCGGCCGGGGTCGTCCACCGGGACGTCAAGCCCGAGAACGTCCTGCTCGACATGCGGGGTCCCATCGGCCCCGGCGGCTCCCACCCCGCCCTGCTCACCGACTTCGGCGTCGCCAAGCTGATCGACTCGCCCCGGCGGACCCGCGCCACGAAGATCATCGGTACCCCGGACTACCTGGCCCCGGAGATCGTCGAGGGCCTGCCGCCCCGCGCCGCCGTGGACATCTACGCGCTCGCCACGGTCCTGTACGAGCTGCTGGCCGGCTTCACGCCCTTCGGCGGCGGCCACCCGGGCGCGGTCCTGCGGCGGCACGTCACCGAGACCGTCGTCCCGCTGCCCGGCATCCCCGAGGAGCTGTGGCAGCTGCTGGTGCAGTGCCTGGCCAAGGCCCCGGCCTCCCGGCTGCGCGCCTCGGAGCTGGCGGCGCGGCTGCGCGAGCAGCTGCCCACGCTGGCCGGGATGCCGCCGCTGGACGTCGACGAGCCGGACCTCTCCGAGGAGGCCGCCGAGGAGTCCGTGCCGTCGGCTCCGCAGGGCGAGCCGGTACGGCGGCGCGGCGCGGTGTCCCTCGTCCCCGGGGCGAGGCCCGACTCCAACCGCGACACCCACACCTCGATGCGGGTGCCGGGGCCGGACGAGCTGGCGGGGGGCGCGCACGGCACCGCCCGCGCTCCACGGGCCGCCGGCGCGCCCCGGCCGGGCTCGGCACGGCACAGGGCCGCGGTGCGGCGGCGCCGGGTGACTCTCGGTGTGGCCGGGGTGGTGGTGGCCGCCGTCGTGGCCGTCGGCGCCTGGTTCGCCTCCTCCGGCGGGGACGACGACCGGCCGGCCCCGGGCACGCACAGCACGTCGGCCCCCTGACCGGGGCCCGGCCCGCCTCCTTCCCGACCCGGTCGGCCGGAAGGCGGGCCGAGGTCGCTTGCCACAGCCGTTACGCTGGAAGGCGTGGCAGTCGTCGATGTATCCGAAGAGCTGAAGTCCCTCTCCTCGACCATGGAGTCGATCGAGGCCGTCCTGGACCTCGACAAGATGAGGGCAGATATCGCCGTGCTTGAGGAGCAGGCGGCGGCCCCGTCCCTGTGGGACAACCCGGACGAGGCGCAGAAGATCACCAGCAAGCTCTCCCACCTCCAGGCCGAGGTCAGGAAGGCGGAGGCGCTGCGCGGCCGGATCGACGACCTCGCGGTCCTCTTCGAGATGGCCGAGGAGGAGAACGACCCGGACACCCGCGCCGAGGCCGAGTCCGAGCTGGTCGCGGTGAAGAAGGCGCTGGACGAGATGGAGGTCCGCACCCTCCTGTCCGGCGAGTACGACGCCCGTGAGGCGCTCGTCAACATCCGCGCCGAGGCCGGCGGCGTCGACGCCGCCGACTTCGCCGAGAAGCTCCAGCGGATGTACCTGCGCTGGGCCGAGCAGCACGGCTACAAGACCGAACTGATCGAGACGTCGTACGCCGAAGAGGCGGGCATCAAGTCGACCACGTTCGCCGTGCACTCGCCGTACGCCTACGGCACCCTCTCCGTCGAGCAGGGCACGCACCGCCTCGTGCGCATCTCGCCCTTCGACAACCAGGGCCGCCGCCAGACCTCGTTCGCGGGCGTCGAGGTGCTGCCCGTGGTCGAGCAGTCCGACCACGTCGAGATCGACGAGTCCGAGCTGCGCATCGACGTCTACCGGTCCTCCGGTCCCGGCGGCCAGGGCGTGAACACGACCGACTCCGCGGTCCGCATCACGCACCTGCCCACCGGCATCGTGGTCTCCTGCCAGAACGAGCGGTCGCAGATCCAGAACAAGGCCACCGCGATGAACGTCCTCCAGGCCAAGCTGCTGGAGCGGCGCCGGCAGGAGGAGCAGGCCAAGATGGACGCCCTCAAGGGCGACGGCGGCAACTCCTGGGGCAACCAGATGCGTTCGTACGTGCTGCACCCGTACCAGATGGTCAAGGACCTGCGCACCGAGTTCGAGGTGGGCAACCCGGAGGCCGTGTTCAACGGCGAGATCGACGGGTTCCTGGAGGCCGGGATTCGCTGGCGCAAGCAGCAGGAGAAGTAACTTTGTCGACATGACAACTGCCGCCCGAGAGGCGGCAGTTGTCGTTTCTCTGGGTTTTACGTCACACTCACAGGCTTCAACTCCCGGCAAACGCCACCCCTCCGGACATTGCGCCCGCAACGCCCTTGACGTTGCTTTGAAAAATCGGAAGGGTGAGGCGCGGCATGCGTACTCTTGGGGCGCATGTGAACCGGGGGATCGAGTTGACGCCACTTCGTCACCAGCTGCCTCCGTCGATCACGGCACGCCCCACGCGCCGCCTCATTGACGAACAGCTACTGGGGGTAGCAACCATATGACGAAGAAGACGCGGATCCGGGTCGCGCGGATAGCCGCCGGCGCCGTGATCGCGGCCGGTGCGTCGCTGACCGCCGCCGGCGCGGCTTCCGCCCTGGACCTCGGTGTCCAGGCGGGCCCGATCAGCCTCGGCGTGAGCGGTGTCGGCGCCGACGGGGGCAACACGGACGGGGGCACCGCCGACGGCGGCTCCAACGAGGGCGCCACCATCGGCGTGACCGAGGGGACGACCGTCGGGACCGACGGCGGCTCGGTCACCGGCTCGGGCGGCACCGACGGCTCGGGCGGCGCGGCTGCCAACGGCGGCGACGCGGCCACGGGCGGTGACGCCTCCATCGGCGGCGACGCTTCCATCGGCGGTGACGCTTCCATCGGTGGCGACGCTTCCATCGGCGGTGACGCCTCCATCGGCGGCGGCGACAGCACCTCCGGCGGCAACAACAGCGGCGGTGACGCCTCCACCGGCGGTGACAACGGCAACTCGGGTGGCAACGGCAACGGTGGCGGCAACGGCACCGATGGCGGCAACGGCAACTCGGGCGGCAACGGCAACTCGGGCGGCAACGGCAACAGCGGTGGCGCCAGCACCTCCGGCGGCAACGCTTCCGGCGGTGACAGCGGCACCAGCGGTTCCACGGGCGGGGGCTCCACCGACGGCGGTTCCGGCGGCAGCACCGGCGGTTCCACCACCGGCGGCAACCACACCGGCCCCGACGGCGGCAACAACAACGTCCCGCAGGACGAGGGCTCCTCGGCGCTGACCGACACCGGCTCCGACACCTCGGCCCAGGGCGGCGACAAGCAGCTCGCCGAGACCGGTGCCGGCCAGACCGCGTTCCTGCTCGTCGGCGCCGCGACGATGATCGCCGGCGGCATCGGCTTCCGCGTCCTGCCCCGCCTGGTGAGCGGCCGGGGCGGCGCCGCCGCCTGACCGTAGCCGCGGGGTCACGCACGGCACACGCGCAAGGGCCCGGAGCCTCGGCTCCGGGCCCTTGTGGCGCTTTCCGTCAGACGGTCTGGTGCGCCAGCAGCGCCACCGCGGCGATCAGCACCGCCAGCAGCGCGATCAGCGCCATCGGGTTCAGCCCGCCCAGGCCTCCGAAGAAGCCCTCCTGCTGCAGTCGCTCGCGGTTGGCACGGCACACCGGGCACCGGCCCTCGCTCACGGGCGCCGCGCAGTTCGCGCACACCAACCGGTCGTACGTCATGCGCTCGCCCTCCTTGCACCGGCCTACACATGCACAACGCTCACGGGGACGAGAACGTTCCCCCGCGTTCCCGTCGTCCCTCGTTTCCCTTCCACTGTGCCAGGTTCCCGCGGCACGTGCGCGGGGCCTCCGGGAAGGAGGTGCGGGAAGCGGCCGGTACAAAAACGCACAAGTCTTGCCCAACCCCAACCCGCGACTGCACTTGCACACCCGGTTCGCGTATGGTCACGCTCATCTACCCCCGGCGACCCGTGGTGCATCCGTGATCCGATTCGACAACGTCTCCAAGGTCTACCCCAAGCAGACCCGCCCCGCACTCAGGGATGTCTCCCTGGAGGTGGAGAAGGGCGAGTTCGTCTTCCTCGTGGGGTCCTCCGGCTCCGGAAAGTCCACCTTCCTGCGGCTCATCCTCCGCGAGGAGCGGTGCAGCCACGGCCAGGTGCACGTGCTGGGCAAGGACCTCGCGCGCCTGTCCAACTGGAAGGTGCCGCAGATGCGCCGCCAGCTGGGCACGGTCTTCCAGGACTTCCGGCTGCTGCCGAACAAGACGGTCGCGGAGAACGTGGCCTTCGCCCAGGAGGTCATCGGCAAGTCCCGCGGCGAGATCCGCAAGTCCGTGCCGCAGGTGCTCGACCTCGTCGGGCTCGGCGGCAAGGAGGACCGCAGGCCCGGCGAGCTGTCCGGTGGTGAGCAGCAGCGCGTCGCCATCGCGCGCGCGTTCGTCAACCGGCCGAAGCTGCTCATCGCCGACGAGCCCACCGGCAACCTCGACCCGCAGACCTCCGTCGGCATCATGAAGCTGCTCGACCGCATCAACCGGACGGGCACCACCGTCATCATGGCGACGCACGACCAGAACATCGTGGACCAGATGCGCAAGCGCGTCATCGAGCTGGAGAAGGGCCGCCTCGTCCGCGACCAGGCCCGCGGCGTCTACGGCTACCAGCACTGACCGCACCAGCACCCAGTTCCGGAAAGGCCTGAAGAACCCGCCATGCGCGCCCAGTTCGTCCTGTCGGAGATCGGTGTCGGTCTCCGCCGCAATCTGACGATGACCTTCGCCGTCATCGTCTCCGTCGCCCTGTCCCTGGCCCTGTTCGGCGGCTCGCTGCTGATGAGCGACCAGGTGAGCACCATGAAGGGCTACTGGTACGACAAGGTCAACGTCTCGATCTTCCTGTGCAACAAGCACGACGCGGAGAACGACGTCCACTGCGCCAAGGGCGCGGTCACCGAGGACCAGAAGAAGCAGATCCTCGCGGACCTGGACAAGATGCCGGTCGTCGAGAAGGTGACCTACGAGTCGCAGGACGAGGCGTACAAGCACTACAAGGAGCAGTTCGGCAACTCCCCGCTGGCCGGCTCGCTGACGCCGGACCAGATGCAGGAGTCGTACCGGATCAAGCTCAAGGACCCGCAGAAGTACCAGGTGATCGCGTCCGCGTTCAACGGGCGGGACGGCGTGCAGTCGGTGCAGGACCAGAAGGGCATCCTGGACAACCTCTTCCAGCTGCTGAACCTGATGAACCGGGGCGCGCTCGGCGTGATGGCGATGATGCTGATCGTCGCGCTCCTGCTGATCGTCAACACCGTGCGCGTCTCGGCGTTCAGCCGACGGCGCGAAACCGGGATCATGCGCCTGGTCGGTGCCTCGGGCTTCTACATCCAGGCGCCGTTCATCGCCGAGGCCGCGGTCGCCGGGCTCATCGGCGGCGGCCTCGCCTGTGTGGCGCTCGTGGTCGGCCGGTACTTCACCATCGACCACGGCATGGAGCTGTCCCACAAGCTCACGCTCATCAACTTCGTCGGCTGGGACGCGGTGTTGACCAAGCTGCCGCTGATTCTCGCCACCAGTGTCCTGATGCCGTCGCTCGCCGCGTTCTTCGCGCTGCGCAAGTATCTGAAGGTGTGACGCATGCCAAGGGGGCCGTACGGGATTCCGGCCGTACGGCCCCTTCGCGTTGCCCTAGACTCGCCGCCATGTCAGGCCGTGACCTGTTCTGTCAGCCCCGCCGCGTCCGCCGCGGGGCCGCCCTGACATTGGTCTTCGCCGGTGTGCTGATCGCCGGTGCCGCCACCGGATCCCTGCCCGAACCCGACGGTCCGGCGCGGAGGACGGCCGCCGGCCCGGCGGCCCCGGCCGCGCGGAACGAGGCCGTCGAGAGGGCCGCCGCGAAGGCGCTGGCCGACGGCAAGTCCCCGATGGAGGCCGCGGAAAGGGCCGTCAGCCGCAGCGGGGACCGCTGGGCCGCGGTCTACTCCGAGGGCGAGTACGAGGAGTTCCAGGACGCGCTCGACGGCCGGTACACCGGTGTCGGCCTGTGGGCGCGGCAGGAGGCGGACGGCGGCATCGAGGTCACCCGCGTGCAGCCCGGCTCGCCCGCCGCCGACGCCGGGATCCGGGCGGGTGACCGGTTGCGCAGCGTCGACGGCAGGAAGGTCGACGGGCGGCCGGTCACCGAGGTGGTCGCCCTGCTCCGCGGCGACGCGCTGCGCGGGGACACCGATGACGCCCCGGCCGGTACGACGGTCACCGTCGGCCTGGAGCGCGGCACGCGCGCGTGGACGAAGACCCTGCACCGGGCCCGGCTGTCCACCGACTCCGTGACCGTGCGCCGGCTGCCCGACGGGGTCACCGTCCTGAAGATCGCCGCGTTCACCAAGGGTTCCGCCGAAGCGGTCGGTGAGGCCCTGCGTGCCTCCCCCGCCGACGGGCGGACCGTGCTGGACCTGCGGGGCAACTCCGGAGGCCTGGTCACCGAGGCCGTGGACACCGCCTCCGCGTTCCTGGACGGCGGCCTGGTCGCCACCTACGACGTCGACGGCGCCCAGCGCGCCCTGCACGCCGCGCCCGGCGGTGACACCACCCGCCCCCTGGTCGTCCTCGTCGACGGCGGCACCATGAGCGCGGCCGAACTGCTCACCGGCGCCCTCCAGGACCGGGGCCGCGCGGTGGTGATCGGCTCCCGCACCTTCGGCAAGGGCTCGATCCAGATGCCGACGAGGCTGCCCGACGGTTCGGTGGCCGAGCTGACCGTCGGCCACTACCGCACCCCCGCAGGCCGCGCGGTCGACGGCCGGGGCATCACACCCGACCTGGAGGCGGGGCCCGAGCAGGCCCTGGCACGGGCGGAGACGGTGCTCACCGGGCTGGGCGACCCGTCGTAGCGCCGCCGCCGGCCTCGCGTAATCGGCTGTACGCACAGCCCCTGTGTGGTGCGAAAATGGCGGCACTATGAGCAAGGGAATGTACGTACCGAAGGAGTCCCAGCCCAAGCAGGGCGGCGGGGCCGCCAAGGCCAGGGACGGCGAGAAGGGCGGCAAGCGCAAGATCGTCGCCCAGAACAAGAAGGCCCGGCACGACTACGCGATCATCGACACCTACGAGGCCGGGCTCGTGCTCATGGGCACGGAGGTCAAGTCGCTGCGCGAGGGACGGACCTCGCTGACCGACGGCTTCGTCCAGATCGACCGGGGCGAGGCGTGGCTGTACAACGCCCACATCCCCGAATATCACCAGGGCAGCTGGACCAACCACTCCGCGCGCCGCAAGCGCAAGCTGCTCCTGCACCGGGAGGAGATCGACAAGCTCGAGTCGAAGTCCCAGGAGACGGGACACACCATCGTGCCCCTCGCCATCTACTTCAAGGACGGCCGGGCGAAGGCCGAGATCGCTCTCGCGCGCGGCAAGAAGGAGTACGACAAGCGCCAGACGCTGCGGGAGCAGCAGGACCGGCGGGAGGCGGACCGGGCCATCGCGGCGGCGAAGCGCAGGCAGCGCGGCGTCTAGCCGGCCGACGGGAATAGGCTGGCATCGTCGGGCGTTGGTCACGTACGATGGCGGTGCACTCCACAGAGGGTGCGCGGACCCCTCCACGGAGGGGATTGAAAAATCAACATGGGGATGATCGGTTTCGACAGCGGCTGTCGAAGCAGGGGAAGCGTGTCGAGGAAGCGGCAATGATCTCGTAAACCATATGTCGCAAAAAATAATCGCCAACACCAAGCGCGATTCCTCCCACTTCGCCCTCGCTGCCTGATAAGCAGCAAGCGAAGCTCTCACGGGAGTGTCAGCCCGGGGCTGTTCCCGACCCGGATCCTGGCATCAGCTAGGGAACTAAACCTCTAGACCCGGTCACGGGGTGTAGAGGGAAACCAAACAGTGACTGAGCCCGTCGGAGACTTGTCCGCGTGATCTCCGGGGCCGAGAAAAACGTAGCGGACTGCACACGGAGAAGCCCTGATTCCGCACCGTTGGACGCGGGTTCGATTCCCGCCATCTCCACGAGGCCCCTTCGGGGGCCGACCCCATGTGGGCGAAGGCCCCGTCGCTTCGAGCGGCGGGGCCTTCGTCATGGGCGGCGCCGTGGCACCGGGTCGGCGCGGGTCAGGGAAGCCAGTGCCAGGGCGAGGACGGCGGCGGCGACCGGTACGGCGTACGCGGTGGTGGGGGAGAGGTGTTCGGCCGCCCAGCCGCCCGTCGCCGAGCCGCACGCGATCCCGGTGAGCAGTCCCGTCACCATCAGGCTCATCCCCTCGTTGAGGCGCTCGGCCGGGGTGCGCCGCTGCACCAGCGTCATCGCCGTGACCATGGTCGGCGCCGTCGCCATCCCCGCCACCAGCAGCGCCCCCGCCAGCGCCGGAAGCGACCGGGTGGCGGCCGCGAGCCAGGGCAGGGTCACAAGCCCGGCCATGGCCGCCAGACACCAGGAGAAGCGCACCCTCGCGGGCCTGCGCGCCCCGTACACCAGCCCCGCCGCGCACGAGCCCGCCGCCTGGAGCGCGAGCACGGCACCGGCCGCCGCGCGGTGCCCCTGCGCGTCGGCGTAGGCGATCGTGCCGACCTCCATGGAACCGAACACCGCGCCGGTCGCGGTGAAGCAGGCCAGCAGGGGCGGGATGCCCGGGCTGCGCAGCGGGGAGGGCCCCGTCGCGCGGCGCGCCGGCGGCGGCTCGGTCGCCCGCTGGGCGAGGAACAGCAGCATGCCGGCGAGCAGCAGCACGGCCCCGGTCAGCGTGCCCGCCTCCGGGAAGAACGTGCCGGTCAGGAAGGACGCCAGCACCGGCCCGAGCATGAAGCACAGCTCGTCCGCGGCCTGCTCGAACGCGTTCGCGCCGTGCAGCGCGGCGGGCTCGTCCCGCAGCAGATGGGCCCAGCGGGCGCGGGACAGGCCGCCGATGTTCGGAGTGGCCGCGGTACCGGCGTAGGCGGCGAACAGGGTCCAGTCCGGGGCGTCGCAGCGGACGCACAGCAGCAGCGCGAGACTGCCCAGGACGGAAAGGACCGTGGCCGGCAGCGCGACCCGGGCCTGCCCGTGCCGGTCGACCAGCCGGGCGAGCCAGGGCCCGGCCAGCGCGGTCGCCGCGAGCCCCGTCGCGGTGACGGCACCGGCGAGGGCGTACGAGCCGCGGGACCCGGCGATCATCACGACCGCGCTCACGCTGAACATGCCCATCGGCAGGCGGGCGAGGAGGTTGCCGGCGGTGAAGGCGCGGGTGCCGGGAAGGCGGAACAAGCGGCCGTACGCGCCGAGGTGTCGTCTCTCGCCGCCTATCGCGCTGTCCTGGGCGTCCTGGGTGGTCTTCTGGGGCATGGCTCAACAGTCGCCCGCGGTGGATCACCGGGTCCAACACCTTCCGCGTCCCGATTCACGCGCCCACGTTGTAAATTCGCCGCCATGCCCGCCCCCGCCGCCCCCATGGACCCCCGCCTGCTGCGCTCGTTCGTCGCCGTCGCCGAGGAACTGCACTTCACCCGCGCGGCGGCCCGCCTGTACGTCGCCCAGCAGGCGCTCAGCCGGGACGTACGGCGCCTGGAACGGGAGTTGGGCGCCGAGCTGTTCGTGCGGACCACCCGGCAGGTCACGCTGACCCCGGACGGCGAGCGCCTGCTGCCGCACGCGCGCCGGGTCCTCGCCGCCCACGACGACCTGCTCGCCGCGTTCGCCGCGGGCCAGGCCCGCCCGCTGCTCGTCGACCTCAACTCACCGGGCCTGGCCACCGGCCGCCGTGTACTGCACCGCGCCCGCGAACTCGCCCCCGACTGCGAGCTGATGGCCCGCTACGAGAGCGGCCTCACCGGAGCCGCCGCCGAGGTGCTCGCCGGACGCCTGGACGCCTCCTTCGGCCGGTTCGCCGGCCTGGACCCGGCGCTCCGCTCCGGACTGGAGCAGCAGCCGGTGCGGTACGAGCCGATGGCCGTCGTGCTGCCCGAGGACCACCCGCTGGCCGCCACGGCCCGGGTGCCGCTGTCCGCGCTGGCCGGAGAGACGGTGTACGCGGGGGCCGGGAACCCGCGCACCCGGGAGTGGACCGACCTGGCCCAGCGCCTCTTCGAGGACCGCGCCATCCGGCTCGCCCCACCCCTTCCGCTGGCCGTCGGCGACGAGGAGTTCGGCCGCATCATGGCCAAGACCCGCAACCCCGTGCTGGCGGTCGTGGACTTCCCGCCCCTGCCCGGGACGGTACGACGGCCCCTCGTCGACCCCGTTCCGCTGTCGCCCGTCTCCCTGGTCTGGCGAAAGAGGCTGGTCCATCCCGCTTTGACCGCGCTGCGGAAGGCGGTGGCCGAGATCGCGCGGGAGGAGGGATGGCTCCAGCGGCCCGCCGGCGGTTGGATTCCGGCCATGGACGAGGACGTGATGAACGGCGGGTGACGGACGGCCCCCTGCGCCGACCCGGCGCGTGGCACTCCTCCATGTGGGTTACATTCTTGGCCCGGGCACAGGGTGGTCGTGGGAGCGATCGGACCGGAGGCCTGGTTCGGTCGACGGGTGCCCAGGATCGCGAGCGCGCCCGGAAGGGTCCCGTGGGGGGATGAACGCGCGTGAAGAAATGTCCTGAAGACGCCCAACCCGAAGGGCGAGAAGTGGCGTCCGAGGGGCGCGATGAGCCGGTGGGCGGGGGCGACGAGCGGATGAAATCGGACGCGGGTGTGGTCGCGGTGTCTGCGGAAGCGGTCTCCGGGGTCGGGGGCGAGTCTGGTGACGCCGACGAGTCTTCGGAGAAGGCCGCCGGGTCCGCTGAGGCTGTCGAGTCCGGTGAGCCTGCCGAGCCGACTGAAGTGGATGAGCCCGCCGAGCCCACTGAGCCCACTGGGCCTGAGGAGCCCACTGACGAGCCCACTGGGCCTGAGGAGCCCACTGGGCCCGAAGGACCGGCTGAGTCCGTCGAGCCCGCCGAAGTCGTCGGCCCCGCCGAGGGGAAGAATCCCTCCCAGCCCACCGCCGATTCCCCGGCACCACCCCCCGCGCCTTCTTCCGGCGTCACCCCGCACGAAGAGACCGTCCAGCTGGACGACGTACGACTCGGCGCTGTGGGCGCGGGGCCGGCCGTGCGGGACCCGCGTGGCTCCGACGGGCCGGTCTTCGTGGACGAGTCGGGCCGCCGCAGCCGCCGTTTCCGCCGGCTCGGCGTGGCCGTGGCCGTCGCCTGTGCCGGTTACGCCGCCGTCATCGTCGCCACCCTGCTGTCCGGCAACTCCGCAGCCCCCTGGCTGCCGGTGCCCGGCCAGCACGAGGAGAAGCCGGCCGGCAAGGTGGACACCTCACCGCTGCCCAGCGCCTCCACGACCCCGACCCCGCCCGGACCCGGCACGGTGACCGCGCCCGTCGTCGGCGCCGAGGCGGGCGGCACCGCCGTACCGGGCAGCGGAGCGCCCGCCGACGCCGATGCCTCCGCGTCCACCGAGCCGGACGGCACCACGACCTCCGCGCCGCCCGCCGACGCCGGCACCACTGCGTCCCCGACCCCGTCGGCCCCGGCCACCGACGTGTCCCCGGCACCGTCCGCCACGGGCACCGCCACGGCGACCGCGCCGGCACCCACCCCGACCCCGTCGGGCCAGACCCACACCCCGCCCGGTCACACCCGGCGCCCGCACCCCAGACTCTCCCTCTGACGACCAGGCGGAACACCCCCAGATGGCCTCACACCCCCGCCGCCGTACCCGGCTGCCGCTGCGCTACCTGCTCCCTCTCCTGGTCCTGGTGGCGACCCTGGCGATGCTCATGCTGCGCGGCTACGTCCACAACGAGATCCTCGCCGACCACCGCATCCGGCCTTCCGCGGCGAACGACCGGGTTCCGCAGCGCATCCTGGACGGCGGCCCGGTCATCGACACGCGCGACGGCCGCAGCGACAGCCTGCGCATACCCGACCACCGCATCGTCCTCACCTTCGACGACGGCCCCGACCCGGCCTGGACCCCGAAGGTGCTCGACGTGCTGAAGAAGCACCACGCGCACGCGGTCTTCTTCGTCACCGGCACCATGACCTCCCGCCACCCCGAGCTGGTCCGGCGCATGGTCGCCGAGGGCCACGAGGTCGGGCTGCACACCTTCGGCCACCCCGACCTGTCGTACCACTCCACGAAGCGCGTCGACTGGGAGCTGTCGCAGAACCAGCTCGCGCTGGCCGGGGCGGCCGGTATCCGCAGCTCGCTGTTCCGGCCGCCGTACTCCTCCTCCGCCGACGCGATCGACAACCGGTCCTGGCCGGTGATGCGGTACATCGGCAGCCGCGGCTATCTCACCGTCGTCGACGACACCGACAGCGAGGACTGGCGCAGGCCGGGCGTCGAACGGATCATCCGGAACGCCACGCCCCACGGCGGCCGGGGCGCGGTCGTCCTCATGCACGACTCCGGCGGCGACCGGCACCAGACCGTCCAGGCGCTCGACACGCTCCTGCCCCGGCTCCAGCGGCAGGGCTACAGCTTCCAGACCCTCACCGGCGCCCTGCGGGCGCCGAGCGCCGACACCCCGGTCACCGGCCTCGACCTGTGGAAGGGCAAGGCCTGGGTCTTCCTGGTGCAGGCGTCCGACGGCATCACCACGGTCCTCGTGGCCGGCCTCGCCGTCGTCGGCTGCCTCGTCCTCGCCCGCTTCGGCCTGATGCTGCTGCTGTCCGGCGCGCACGCCCGCCGCACCCGGCGCCCGGACTTCCGCTGGGGCGAGAAGCCGGTCACCGAGCCGGTGTCGGTGCTGGTGCCGGCGTACAACGAGGCCAAGTGCATCGAGAACACGGTCCGTTCGCTGACGCGCAGCGAGCACCCCATCGAGGTGCTGGTCATCGACGACGGTTCGGCGGACGGCACGGCCGACCTCGTGGAAGCGCTGGACCTGCCGGACGTACGGGTGATCCGCCAGGCCAACGCGGGCAAGCCGGCCGCCCTCAACCGGGGCCTGGCCCACGCCCGTCACGACCTGGTCGTGATGATGGACGGCGACACCGTCTTCGAACCGGCCACCGTCCGCGAACTCGTCCAGCCCTTCGCCGACCCGCGCGTCGGCGCCGTCGCCGGCAACGCCAAGGTCGGCAACAAGAACCGGCTCATCGGCGCGTGGCAGCACATCGAGTACGTGATGGGCTTCAACCTCGACCGCCGCATGTACGACCTCCTGCGCTGCATGCCGACGATCCCGGGTGCGGTCGGGGCGTTCCGCCGCTCGGCGCTGCAACGGGTCGGCGGCATGAGCGACGACACGCTCGCCGAGGACACCGACGTCACGATGGCCCTGCACCGCGACGGCTGGCGCGTGGTGTACGCCGAGAAGGCCCGCGCCTGGACGGAGGCGCCCGAGTCGGTCCAGCAGCTGTGGTCCCAGCGCTACCGCTGGTCGTACGGCACCATGCAGGCCATCTGGAAGCACCGCCGCGCCCTGTTCGAGCGGGGCCCGTCGGGCCGCTTCGGCCGCGTGGGCCTGCCCCTGGTCTCCCTCTTCATGGTCGTGGCCCCGCTGCTGGCCCCCCTGATCGACCTCTTCCTGGTCTACGGCCTGGTCTTCGGCCCGGCGGGCAGGACGGCGCTGGCCTGGTGCGCGGTCCTGGCCGTCCAGGCGGCCTGCGCGGCGTACGCCTTCCACCTGGACCGCGAACGCCTCACCCCGCTCCTCACCCTGCCCCTCCAACAGCTGCTCTACCGCCAGCTGATGTACGTCGTGCTGCTCCAGTCCTGGATCACCGCCCTCACCGGCGGCCGACTGCGCTGGCAGAAGCTCCGCCGCACGGGCGGGGTGGCGGCACCACCGGCGGAGCGGCCGGCACCGCAGGGGGCCCCGGCCGGCTGACCGGGGGGCCTACTCCGGGTGGGCCACGGCGTCCTTCTGCAACTGCACCGCCGCCAGCAGGCTCAGACCCGGCTCGGCCTGGCGCAGCGCCTTCACGGCGGCCACGGAGGCGATGTCCCCGGTGAACCCGACGTCGGCCAGCCTGGCGCGGACCCAGTCGGCGCGGAGCCGTCCCTCACTGGTGCCGGCGGTCGCCCCGACGAGCGCGACCGCCCGCTCCAGCCCCGCCCGCTCCTCCTCCGGAGCCCCGTCCAACGCCTCCCGCAGCGCCGCCGCGACCAGGTCCGAGTCCCGGATCACCAGCACGAGGTCTTGCTTCTTGCCGAATCCCGCGAGTCCCTTCATATGGCCAGGGTGGACGCCACGAGGGGTCGTGATCAAACCACTTGAGCAGTTCCAGAGCCTTGGTCCGCCCGGAGGCAGGGAAGGAAGTCCGCCCAGGTGGAGGGGGTCACGGTGAGGTGGCGGGCGGTGGGGGTCTTGGAGTCGCGGATGTGGATGGCGGTGGGAGTGGTGGCTATCTCCACGCAGTTCGAGCCGTCGGAGCTGTAGGTGGACTTCCGCCAGTGGAGGGTCGGCATGGTTTCTCCTTACAGGTTCTGGATGCGGTGATGGATGAAGTCACGCGTCTCGGCGGGACCGAGCGCGCAGGACTCCATCCGGTTCAGGACAGCCCGGTACTTGTTCAGCGGAGCCTCGGCGTCGATGAATTCACAGGCCCCGTGATGAGAGTCCAGCTGAACGGTGTCGAGCTGTGGGACGGGGCCCTCGACATAGTCGAAGGGCTGGCCGGTGGTCGGGAAGTCGTCCGCTCCGAAGGTGATGACGCGAACGGTGACGTGCGGGAGTTCGCTCATGTCGAGCAGGTGCTTGAGCTGCCCCCGGGCTACGGCCGGGCCACCGAAGTTCATGTGGAGCGCCGATTCGTGGATGATCGCCGTGTACGGCGGGGGATCCGTCCTGTGCAGCACGCCCTGCCGTTTCATGCGGTGGGTGAGGCGGTGTTCGATCTCGTACTGCCGCATGGGCGGTGCCGCCGACTGCAGGATGGCACGGGCGTGGTCGGTGGTCTGCAGAAGTGCCGGGATATGGATCACGAGTGCCACCCGCAACGCGGAGGCGTGGTGCTCCAGTTCGGCCAGGTCGACCAGCGCGGCAGGCAGGTGTTCGCGGTACTCCTCCCACCAGCCACGGGCGCGTCGTCCCGTCATCGCGGCAAGGGCGTCGATGAGCGCTTCGTCCGAGCAGTCGTAGACGTGCGCCATGGAGCGCACCCGGTCCGCGCTGATGGGCGTGCGACCGGTTTCGATCATGCTGACACGCGACTGGTTGACGCCGAGCAGTTCGGCGGCACCGGTAGCGGTGAGTCCCGCCCGTTCCCGGAGTTTTCGCAGCTCTGCACCCAGCCTTCGCTGCCGCAGCGTAGGGCTGTTGGTGGGCGGCACGATGTCTCCTTCCCGGCCGCGAAGCGGCGTTGCGCTCCCTCACACGAGTGAAGTATGGACGCATCTAGCCAGTTTTGTTAGATGCATCTAACTAGCTGCCCTACGGTTACGACGTACCGCTCAACTCCCCGCGCCCATAAGCCGGAAGCGCACCTGACCCAGGCAAAGCCACCGCCCGGCACGACCAGTTGAGCGAGCCCGTTCCCTTCTTCCACCGGAGGTTTTCATGGGTACCGTATCCCTGCCCGACACCTGGGTGTACGCCCTTCGGCTGCCGCATGATCCCCGCGCGGCACGCGTCGCACGTATGACCGTACGGGCCGTGCTGGACGGGCACGGCAGACACGAAGTCCTCGACGCCGTCGAACTGCTGACGTCCGAGCTGGTCGGCAACGCCTACCGGCACACCCGGGGCCCCGCCTCCCTCCGGCTCACCGCCCTCGCGGACGGCCGGCTGCGGGTCGGCGTCTGGGACAGTCACCCGCGCGTCCCGGCGCCTTTCGGGGATCCGCCCTGGGACCGTGTTCCGCCCGCTCCGGTGGACGCCGAAGAGGGGCGCGGGCTGCACCTCGTGCAGGAGTACGCCGACTCCTGGGGCGGCCTGTCCCTGGCGGACAGCCCGCTGGACCGGGGCGCCGGGAAGCTGCTGTGGTTCGAGGTGGGGGGTCAGGGAGCGGCTGGTGCCGGCTGAGCGGCGCCGCCCCTCACGCGTCCGCGTACTTCGCGTCCGCCGCCGGGTCCAGGGCCAGGCGGTAGCCCCGCTTCACCACCGTCTGGATCAGCTTGGGCGCTCCCAGGGCCGTACGCAGGCGGGCCATGGCCGTCTCCACGGCGTGTTCGTCGCGGCCCGCGCCGGGGAGCGCGCGCAGGAGGTCGGCGCGCGGGACGACCCAGCCGGGGCGGCGGGCGAGGGCGCGCAGGAGGGACATGCCGGCCGGGGGGACCGGCTTGAGATCGCCGTCGACCAGGACCGCGTGGCCGCGGATCTCCACCCGGTGCCCGGCGACGGGCAGGGACCGGGCGCGGGCCGGGAGTTCCTGGCAGAGGAGCTGGACCAGGGGGCCGAGGCGGAAGCGTTCCGGCTGGACCGTGTCCACCCCGCGGGCCTGGAGCGGGATCGCGGTGACCGGGCCGACGCAGGCCGGGAGGACGTCGTGGGCCAGGGCGGACAGCAGGTCGTCCAGCAGGCCGCGGTCCTCGGCGCGGGAGAGGAGGGAGGCAGCGGCGGGGGCGCTGGTGAAGGTGACGGCGTCCAGACCGCGGGTGACGGCCGCGTCCAGGAGGCGGTCGAGGGGGCTGAGGTCCTCGGGGGGCATCCAGCGGTAGACCGGGACGGGCACCACCTCCGCCCCCGCCGCCCGCAGCGACTCCACGAAGCCGGGGAGGGGTTCGCCGTGGAGCTGCACGGCGACGCGGTCACCGTCGACGCCCTCCTCCAGAAGACGGTCGAGCACCTCGGCCAGGGACTCCGAGGACGGTGACCACTCCTCGGTGAGACCCGCCGCGCGGATCGCGCCCTTCACCTTCGGGCCGCGGGCCAGCAGGCGGACCCCGCGCAGCCGGCCCAGCAGCTGTTCGCCGAGGCCCCAGCCGTCGGCGGCCTCGATCCAGCCCCGGAAGCCGATCGCCGTGGTGGCCACGACGACGTCCGGCACCTGGTCGATGATCCCCTTCGTGGCGGCGAGCAGTTCTCCGTCGTCCGCGAGCGGCA
Source organism: Streptomyces sp. NPDC004658 (assembly GCF_040609555.1). Classification (NCBI taxonomy): domain Bacteria; kingdom Bacillati; phylum Actinomycetota; class Actinomycetes; order Kitasatosporales; family Streptomycetaceae; genus Streptomyces; species Streptomyces sp. NPDC004658. The sequence goes on along the minus strand of NZ_JBEXKG010000030.1, from coordinate 47,803 downwards.
CGATCCGCAGCGCCGGGGCGTGCAGGACGGTGGCCCCGCGCCGCTGGAGCAGGGCGCCCAGCTCCTCGGCACGGCGCGCGGCGGTGACACCCACGGTGAACCCGGCGAGGGGGCCGTGCTCGGGGTGCTGCTCTTCGTCGTACATGGGCTCTCCTAGCTGACCGGCACGCCGATCGAGCCTGTCAACGATGCGTGACAGGCTCGGTTCGGCTCGATGTCGCCGGTGTTACGTCACACCTCGGCGTAGCTGAGCTGGGCCTTCGTCTCCGACGCGGTGGCCGTGGCGGGAACCCGGGCCCCCGTACGACGAAGGTATACGGCCCAGGTGACCGCGAAGCAGACACCGTAGTAGGCGAGGAAGGCGACGAACGCGCCGGTGCCGGAGCCGTAGGACAGGAAGGACTGGCGGAAGGCCATGTTGATGCCGACACCGCCGAGCGCGCCGACCGCGCCGATCAGGCCCATGGACGCGCCGGACAGCCGCCGGCCGTGGGCGACCGCCGCCTCGCCCTCCAGGCCCTTGGCGAGCGCCTTGGCCTGGAAGATGCCGGGGATCATCTTGAACGTCGAGCCGTTGCCGAGCCCGCTGAGCACGAACAGGACGACGAAGACGGACACGAACAGCGGCAGCGACTTCTGCATGCTGGCGACGATGAGCACGGCGGTGGCGGCGGCCATGCCGACGTAGTTCCACAGGGTGATGCGGGCGCCGCCGTAGCGGTCGGCGAGCCAGCCGCCGAGGGGGCGGATGAGGGAGCCGAGCAGCGGCCCGATGAAGGTGAGGTACGCGGCCTGGAGGGGCGTGCGGCCGAAGCCGTTCGTCAGCACCTGGCCGAAGGCGAAGCTGTAGCCGATGAAGGAGCCGAAGGTGCCGATGTAGAGGACGGACATGATCCAGGTGTGCGCGTCCCGGGCGGCGTCCTTGGCCGCGCCGGTGTCGTTCTTCACCGAGGACAGGTTGTCCATGAACAGCGCGGCGAGCACGGCGGCCACGACGATCAGCGGGATGTAGATGCCGAGCAGCACGCGCGGGCCGCCGCTCGCGCCGATGATGGCGAGCGCGACCAGCTGGATGACGGGGACGCCGATGTTGCCGCCGCCCGCGTTGAGGCCCAGCGCCCACCCCTTCTTCCTGAGCGGGAAGAAGGCGTTGATGTTGGTCATGGAGGACGCGAAGTTGCCGCCGCCGATGCCGGCCAGCAGGCCCACCAGGAGGAAGGTGGAGTACGACGTCCCCGGCTCCATCACCACGAAGGCGGCGACGGTCGGGATGAGCAGCAGGCTCGCCGAGATGATCGTCCAGTTGCGGCCGCCGAAGACGGCCACGGCGAAGGTGTACGGCACCCGGACCACCGCGCCGACCAGCGTGACCAGCGACGTCAGCAGGAACTTGTCGGCCGGGGTGAGGCCGTACTCCGGGCCCATGAACAGGACCAGGACCGACCACAGGGTCCAGACGGAGAAGCCGATGTGCTCGGAGAGGACGGAGAACCACAGGTTCCGGCGGGCGATCCGTTCCCCGGTCGCCTGCCAGAACGCCTCGTCCTCCGGATCCCAGCGGTCGATCCAGCGGCCACTGCGACGGGTTGGGGCTGGGCCTGTCATCACGCCTCCACGGTGCTCCGGCTGCTCGGTCTGCCGACCACTGACTCAGCCCGAAGGTAGGGAGGACGCGTTTCCGGCCTGTGGCTGTGGGTGACCGGAAGGGAACGTTGCTCTCACTCGGCGCAGGGAGGGGCGGTGAGGCAGTGCGGCGCGAGGGGTTCCGGTGTTTCCTCCGCGCGGGCACTGTGGGGGGAGACCCCGCACGGTTCCTGCCTAGGCGGTGACTGGCACATGGCCCTCGGTAGCGCCCCCTCCGCGTACGCGCCGCGATTCGATGCCGGGCGGGTGTGCCTGGATCTCCTCGCCACCACGCACCCGGGGGAACGGCTGGACGGCGTCGGCGCGTTGTGCGCGTGGATCGGGTGCGCCGGGCTCGTGCCCGACGGTACGGCGCTCGGTCACGCCGATGTGTCCTGGCTGGCCGGTTTCCGGGAACTGCGCGGCTGCGTGGGGGTGTTGGTGCGCGGGCCGGGGCCCGGGGACGCGTCGTCGTACGGGCGGGCGCTCGGGCGTGTGAACGAGCTCGCCCTCGGTGCGACCCCCGCGCCCGTCGCCGTACGCGGCGAAGGCGGCGGGCTCGTACGGGCGTTGGCCGGGCCGCCGAGCTGCGCCGCGCTGCTCGCCCTCGTCGCCCGGGACGCCGTCGAACTGCTCACCGACCCCGTCGCGCGGGCCGCCGTACGGGAGTGCGAGGGGGACGACTGCCCCCTCGTGTACCTCGACACCTCCCGCGGCCGGCGCCGCCGCTGGTGCTCCAGCGAGGTGTGCGGAAACCGGGAGCGAGTGGCCCGCCACCGGCGGCGGGCGGCGCTGGCGCGGGCCTGAGGCCGGAGTGATTTCTGTAACACCGGGTTTGGTTGGCCGGTACACGGGAATCTCGCGGCGCCCTCATCCGCGTGTCGGACATGTGAAGATCGCGCGGTGGGAATGTGTGCGCATGTCCCGCTCGTCACGTCACCCCCGAGAAATCTGTCACGGAGGTTTGAACACCGGGCCGCCCCCGTCCGTACGGGTGGGCGAGCGACCGACTGGGGGAACCCCCGGACACCGGAGGTGGGCGTGCGCAAGGATGCGGCCGTGGCCAATGAACGTGGAGCGAGGGCCCGACATCGCATGTCCTCACAACCCTCGGAGCCGGATGAGGAGCTGATGCGTGCGCTGTACAGGGAGCACGCCGGCCCTCTGCTCGCGTATGTCCTGCGGCTGGTCGCCGGTGACCGGCAGCGCGCCGAGGACGTCGTACAGGAAACGCTCATCCGTGCCTGGAAGAACGCCGGTCAGCTCAATCGGGCGACCGGTTCGGTACGCCCCTGGCTGGTGACGGTCGCGCGCCGCATCGTCATCGACGGCCACCGCAGCCGGCAGGCCCGGCCGCAGGAGGTCGATCCGTCGCCGCTGGAGGTCATCCCCGCGGAGGACGAGATCGACAAGGCGCTGTGGCTGATGACGCTGTCGGACGCGCTCGACGACCTGACCCCGGCCCACCGGGAGGTGCTCGTCGAGACGTACTTCAAGGGGCGTACCGTCAATGAGGCGGCCGAGACACTGGGCATACCGAGCGGAACGGTGCGTTCCCGGGTGTTCTACGCCCTGCGGTCGATGAAGCTGGCACTGGAGGAGCGGGGGGTGACGGCGTGATGAGCAGCGGCTACGGGGGAATGCAGGGATTCGGACCGGGTGGTCCGGGTATGTCTGGGCCCATGAACCCCAGTCAGGGATCTTCGGTGCCGAGCGAGCACGAGACCGTCGGCGCCTACGCCCTCGGGATTCTCGACGACGCCGAGGCAACCGCTTTCGAGGCCCACCTCGCCGGCTGCGAGTGGTGCGCCCAGCAGTTGGACGAGCTGGCCGGGATGGAGCCGATGCTGGCCGCGCTCGCGGACCTGCCCGGCTCCGGCAGCACGCCCGCGATCGGCGAGTCGCTGTCCGCCAAGCCCAGCCCGCGGCTGGTGGAGAAGCTGGTGGACGAGGTCGCCGAGAAGCGCGCCCAGAAGCGCCGGCGCAGCTTCTACATGATCGCTGCGGCGGCCGCGCTGATCATCGCCGGGCCGCTGGCCGCGGTGGCGGTGAACGGCGGCTCGGACGGCGGTGGGCAGGTCACCGCGACACCGGCCCAGGCGACCTTCCGGACCATGTCCGACAAGAAGTCCGCCACCGACGCGTCGACCCACGTCAGCGCGACCGTCGCCATGGCGGGTAAGGACTGGGGCACCCAGGCGGTCCTGGAGCTGAAGAACGTCAAGGGCCCGCTGAAGTGCTCCCTGGTGCTCGTCGCGAAGAACGGGCAGCGCGTGACCATGTCGTCGTGGTCCGTGCCGAACTGGGGGTACGGCGTCCCGGACGCCAAGACGGAGCAGGCCAAGCAACCGCTCTACATCGGCGGGGCCGCGGCCTTCCAGCCCAATGAGATCGACCACTTCGAGGTGGTGACGTTCGAGGGCAAGAAGCTCGTCCAGGTGGACGCGTAGTCGGCGTAGCTTCGACGGGTCCCCTTCGCGTACGGTTGACGGCTGCCCAGCACGTCAGAAGGGGGCCCGGTGGCCGCTCAGGTTCAGCAGTCCGCGGTCGGCTCGGTACACGACGCACAGGATTCCGTCCGCGACCGAGAGATCAGCGTCGAGCAGGAACACCTGGACCGGGTGTACCAGCGCCTGGAGGAGAAGATCCACGAGGCGGAGTTCCTGATGCACGACGCGGCCAAGCGCGGCCAGGTCGGCACCCCGGGCGCGCTCGCCGAGCGGGACGCGCAGGTCTTCCGGGCCGGTATCCACCTGAACCGGCTGAACAACGAGTTCGAGGACTTCCTCTTCGGCCGGATCGACCTGCTGCTCGGCAAGGACGGCAAGAAGGGGCCCGACGGCGCCTACACGGCGGTCGAACCGGCGGAGGGGGCCGTACGGCCGGACAACACCGCCGACATCGCCGAAACGCTGCACATCGGCCGTATCGGCGTCCTGGACGAGGACTACTCCCCGCTGGTCATCGACTGGAGGGCCCCCGCCGCCGCCCCCTTCTACCGGGCCACGCCCGTGGAGCCGGGCCGGGTGGTACGGCGCCGGGTCATCCGCTCCAAGGGCCGGCGGGTCCTCGGCGTGGAGGACGACCTGATGCGGCCGGAGCTGACGGCCTTCCTCGACGGCCACCAACTGCCCGTGATCGGCGACGGCGCCCTGATGGCCGCGCTCGGCCAGGCCCGCGGGCACACCATGCGGGACATCGTCTCGTCCATCCAGGCCGAGCAGGACATGGTCATCCGGGCCCCCGCCGCCTCCATCACCTACGTGGAGGGCGGCCCGGGCACCGGCAAGACCGCCGTCGCGCTGCACCGCGCCGCCTACCTGCTCTACCAGGACCGCAGACGCTACGCGGGCGGCATCCTCATCGTCTCCCCGACCCCGCTGCTCGTCGCCTACACCGAGGGCGTGCTGCCCTCGCTCGGCGAGGAGGGCCAGGTGGCCATCCGCGCGATCGGCTCGCTGGTCGACGGCGCGGAGGCCACGCTGTACGACTCCCCGGCCGTGGCCCGCGCCAAGGGCTCGTACCGGATGCTGAAGGTGCTCCGGAAGGCCGCCCGGGGCGCCCTGGAGCTGGGGCCGGCCGCCGCTCCTGCCGACGCGCCGGGGAAGGAGGCGGTCACCGGTCCGCCCGGCCGCCTGCGGGTCGTCGCCTTCGGGCGCCGCCTGGAACTGGAGGCCGACGAGCTGGAACGCATCCGCCGCACCGCCCTCGGCGGCACCGCGCCCGTCAACCTGCTCCGCCCGCGCGCCCGCAAGCTGCTGCTGGACGCCCTGTGGGACCGCTCCGGCGCCGCCTCGCGGCACACCGACCCGGAGCTGGCGGCCGAGCTGCGGTCCTCCTTCGACGAGGACATCACGAGCGAGGACTCCTTCCTCGCCTTCCTCGACGCCTGGTGGCCCGAGCTGACCCCGAAGTCCGTGCTCGCCGCCATGGCCGACGAGAAACGGCTGGGCCGCTGGGCCCGGCGGATCCTCAACCCCGGAGAGGTCCGCAAGGTCGCCCGCTCGCTCAGGCGGGACGGGTACTCCGTGCACGACATCGCCATGCTGGACGAGCTCCAGGCGATCCTCGGCGCCCCGGCCCGGCCGCGCAGGAAGCGGGAGCTGGACCCGCTGGACCAGCTCACCGGCCTGGAGGAGCTGATGCCGGTGCGCGAGGAGTCGCAGCGGGAGCGGGCCGAGCGGCTGGCGCAGGAGCGCACCGAGTACGCGCACGTCATCGTGGACGAGGCGCAGGACCTCACGCCGATGCAGTGGCGCATGGTCGGCCGCCGCGGCCGGCACGCCACCTGGACGGTCGTCGGCGACCCGGCGCAGTCCTCCTGGTCCGACCCGGACGAGGCGGCCGAGGCCCGCGACGAGGCCCTCGGCACCCGGCCCCGGCGCCGCTTCCGGCTCACCGTGAACTACCGCAACCCCGCCGAGATCGCCGAGCTGGCAGCCAAGGTGCTGGCGCTCGCCCTGCCCGGCTCCGAGGCCCCGTCGGCCGTACGGTCCACCGGCGTCGAGCCGCGCTTCACGGTCGTACGCGACTCGCTGGAGAAGACCGTGCGGGCGGAGGCCGAGCGGCTGCTCGGGCTGGTGGACGGCACGGTCGGCGTGGTCGTCGCGATGAACCGGCGCGAGGAGGCCCGGCGCTGGCTGGCCGGGCTCGGCGACCGGGTGGTGGCCCTCGGCAGCCTGGAGGCCAAGGGCCTGGAGTACGACGCGACGGTCGTCGTCTCGCCCGCGGAGATCGCCGACGAGTCGCCGGCCGGCCTGCGGGTGCTGTACGTGGCGCTGACCCGGGCCACCCAGCAGCTGACGGTGGTGTCGGGGGAGCGGGACGAGCCGGACACGGCGGGGGTCCCGGATCTGCTGAGGGACTGAACCTCCCGTTCGGGAATGGCCTTACGGGATCCGTTTGTTAGCCTGGGTGTGACACCGGCCCGATCCAAGCCCCCGGGCCCAACCTTCGTCCCTCAGAGGGACCACTTGCCGCGAGGCGAGCATGGCGGGTCGGTGTCATGAACGTGTGAGAGACCCACGTCACCCCAGTGACGTGGGTCTCTTTCTTTGCTCCGCGCGCCTCTTTCCTCGACTGATCGTTTCTCGTATGGTGGAAGTCGTTTTCCGAAATCGCTACCCGCCGCGGAACCCGCGTGAACAAAACGTCCGCAACCCAGGGCGACTACCACGTACTGAGCGGTAGGTGCGACGATCGGACGGCACAACTCGCGACACGGTGAAAGCAGAGGAAGTCGGCCATGGCAACGGCGCCCAGCGTCTCCTACTCGATGACGATCCGGCTGGAGGTGCCCGCGAGCGGAACCGCCGTCTCGCAGCTCACCACCGCCGTGGAGTCCTCCGGAGGCTCGGTGACCGGCCTCGACGTCACCGCGTCCGGTCACGAGAAGCTCCGTATCGACGTGACCATCGCGGCCACCTCCACGGCCCACGCCGAGGAGATCGTCGAGAAGCTGCGCGGCATCGAGGGCGTCACGCTGGGCAAGGTCTCGGACCGTACGTTCCTGATGCACCTCGGCGGCAAGATCGAGATGGCGTCGAAGCACCCCATCCGCAACCGTGACGACCTGTCCATGGTCTACACGCCCGGCGTGGCCCGGGTCTGCATGGCCATCGCCGAGAACCCCGAGGACGCCCGCCGCCTCACCATCAAGCGCAACTCCGTTGCGGTCGTGACGGACGGCTCCGCCGTGCTCGGCCTCGGCAACATCGGCCCCAAGGCCGCGCTGCCCGTCATGGAGGGCAAGGCGGCCCTCTTCAAGCGCTTCGCCGGCATCGACGCCTGGCCGATCTGCCTGGACACCCAGGACACCGACGCCATCGTGGAGATCGTCAAGGCGATCGCCCCCGGCTTCGCCGGCATCAACCTGGAGGACATCTCCGCGCCGCGCTGCTTCGAGATCGAGGCCCGGCTGCGCGAGGCCCTCGACATCCCCGTCTTCCACGACGACCAGCACGGCACCGCCATCGTCGTGCTCGCCGCGCTCACCAACGCCCTGCGGGTCACGAACAAGGCGATCGAGAACATCCGGGTCGTCATGTCCGGCGCGGGCGCGGCCGGCACGGCCATCCTCAAGCTGCTGATCGCCGCCGGCGTGAAGAACGCCGTCGTCGCCGACATCCACGGGGTCGTGCACGCCGGCCGCGAGGACCTGGTGAACGCCCCGGCCGACTCGCCGCTGCGCTGGATCGCCGACAACACCAACCCCGAGGGCCTCACGGGCACCCTGAAGGAGGCCGTGCGCGGCGCCGACGTCTTCATCGGCGTCTCCGCCCCGAACGTCCTGGACGGCGACGACGTGGCCGCCATGGCCGAGGGTGCCATCGTGTTCGCGCTCGCGAACCCCGACCCCGAGGTCGACCCGGCGATCGCCCGGCAGACCGCGGCCGTCGTGGCCACCGGCCGCTCCGACTTCCCGAACCAGATCAACAACGTGCTGGTCTTCCCGGGCGTCTTCCGCGGCCTGCTGGACGCCCAGTCCCGCACCGTCAACACCGAGATGATGCTCGCCGCCGCCAAGGCCCTCGCCGACGTGGTGACCGAGGACGAGCTGAACCCCAACTACATCGTCCCGAGCGTCTTCAACGACAAGGTCGCCGGCGCCGTGGCCGGGGCGGTCCGCGAGGCCGCCAGGGCGGCCGGGGCGACCGTCTGATCAGGGCGTGTCGTAATGTGCAGGGGGCTGTGAGCATCACCACGGCGGCCCCCCGCACCGGCGCGTCGTGGAACCCCATGATGCCGGGCGCGCTCTAGGGTGACGGCCGAGCAGGCGCTTTTCGTGCGACTCCCCAGGGTGTTCTCACGACTCCTACGGGTGCCGGATTGGCTTTCCCGCCGCAGGTAGGGGCAGGATGCTCCCTCAGGGACTTCGTCCCAGGGGGCACCCCCAAGGGCGCGAGCGCATCGGCATCGCAGTGCCTCGGGCGGCTCCGCCGCGTGGCACACCCCAACGGCAAGAAAAATACGGGAGTAACAACATGAACCGCAGTGAGCTGGTGGCCGCGCTGGCCGACCGCGCCGAGGTGACCCGCAAGGACGCCGACGCCGTGCTGGCCGCGTTCGCCGAGACCGTCGGCGAGATCGTCGCCAAGGGCGACGAGAAGGTCACCATCCCCGGCTTCCTGACCTTCGAGCGCACCCACCGTGCCGCTCGCACCGCGCGCAACCCGCAGACCGGCGAGCCCATCAACATCCCGGCCGGCTTCAGCGTGAAGGTCACCGCGGGTTCCAAGCTCAAGGAAGCCGCCAAGGGCAAGTAAGCCCTCCGCTTCGGCGCCGGTCCACTGGAGCGCCGTGGCACGGAGGCGCCGTGGGTGACTGCGGGCCGGCTCTGGCCGGTCGCGCAGTTTCCCCGCGCCCCTACCGGGGCGCGACCCCGCTGAAGACGCCGAAGGGCGGCCCCCTCCACCTGGGGGGCCGCCCTTTCGTCGTGCGTGACGCCTAGCCGAGCGCCTTGCCGGGCAGCTCGACCTTCGCTCCCAGTTCCACGAGCTTCTCCATGAAGTTCTCGTAGCCGCGGTTGATCAGGTCGATGCCGTGGACACGGGACGTGCCCTCGGCCGCCAGGGCGGCGATGAGGTACGAGAAGCCGCCGCGCAGGTCCGGGATGACCAGGTCGGCGCCCTGGAGCTTGGTGGGGCCCGAGACGACTGCGGAGTGCAGGAAGTTCCGCGCGCCGAAGCGGCAGGCGGAGCCGCCCAGGCACTCGCGGTAGAGCTGGATGTGGGCGCCCATCTGGTTCAGCGCGGAGGTGAAGCCGAGACGGGACTCGTACACCGTCTCGTGGATGATGGACAGGCCCGTGGCCTGGGTCAGGGCCACCACCAGCGGCTGCTGCCAGTCGGTCTGGAAGCCGGGGTGGACGTCCGTCTCCAGCGCGATGGACTTCAGCTGGCCGCCCGGGTGCCAGAACCGGATGCCCTCGTCGTCGATCTCGAAGGCACCGCCCACCTTCCGGTAGGTGTTCAGGAACGTCATCATCGAGCGCTGCTGGGCGCCGCGGACGTAGATGTTGCCGTTGGTCGCGAGGGCCGCGGAGGCCCAGGACGCGGCCTCCAGGCGGTCCGGAAGGGCACGGTGGGTGTAACCGCCGAGCTTCTCCACACCCGTGACGCGGATCGTGCGGTCGGTGTCCATCGCGATGATCGCGCCCATCTTCTGCAGCACGCAGATGAGGTCCTCGATCTCCGGCTCGACGGCCGCGTTGGACAACTCCGTGACGCCTTCGGCCAGTACGGCCGTCAGCAGCACCTGCTCGGTCGCGCCGACGGACGGGTACGGCAGGTGGATCTTCGTGCCGCGCAGCCGCTGCGGGGCCTCCAGGTACTGCCCGTCGGCCCGCTTCTCGATGGTCGCGCCGAACTGGCGCAGCACGTCGAAGTGGAAGTCGATGGGCCGGCCGCCGATGTCGCAGCCGCCGAGGCCCGGGATGAAGGCGTGGCCGAGGCGGTGCAGCAGCGGGCCGCAGAAGAGGATCGGGATGCGGCTGGAACCCGCGTGGGCATCGATGTCAGCCACGTTGGCGCTCTCGACCCGCGTCGGGTCGAGCACCAGCTCGCCGGGCTCCTCGCCCGGACGGACCGTCACCCCGTGCAGCTGGAGCAGGCCGCGGACGACCCGCACGTCACGGATGTCCGGAACATTGCGCAGTCGGCTCGGCTCGCTGCCCAGCAGGGCGGCGACCATGGCCTTCGGCACGAGGTTCTTCGCACCGCGGACACGGATCTCGCCCTCCAGCGGGGTTCCGCCGTGGACAAGCAGGACATCGTCGTTGACGGTCATGAATCTCGCGTTCCGATGAGTTGGTCAGGGGCCGGCCGATCAGTGTGCGCACGGGCCGGGAAGACAGGGTAATCGCCGATCACCCCCCGCCCGTAAGCCCAAGGACCGCCCAGTCGCGTCATAGCTGTGTCACAACACGAACGGTTCCCTGCCGGGCACATGGGGTCACCGGCGCGGGGACGTGCGCCGGGGCCGCTCCCGTACGCCCTGAGCTGCCTTCACTCCCGTGCCCCCGATTGGCTCCCCACACCGGGGGAAGATGCGGGATCATGTCTGGCATGACCGAGGTGTCCTCGCTCACAGGGCGGCTGCTCGTGGCCACCCCCGCCCTGGCGGACCCGAACTTCGACCGTGCGGTGGTGCTCCTTCTCGACCACGACGAGGAGGGCTCCCTCGGTGTCGTCCTCAACCGGCCCACCCCGGTGGTCGTCGGCGACATCCTGGAGGACTGGGCCGACCTCGCCGGCGAGCCCGGCGTCGTCTTCCAGGGCGGCCCCGTCTCGCTGGACTCGGCGCTCGGCGTCGCCGTGATCCCCGGCGGCGCGAACGGGGACGGCGCGCCGCTCGGCTGGCGGCGGGTGCACGGCGCGATCGGACTGGTCGACCTGGAGGCGCCGCCGGAACTGCTCGCCTCCGCCGTCGGCTCCCTGAGGATCTTCGCCGGGTACGCCGGCTGGGGCCCGGGCCAGCTGGAGGACGAGCTGGTGGAGGGCGCCTGGTACGTCGTCGAGTCCGAGCCGGGCGACGTGTCCTCCCCGGCCCCGCAGAGACTCTGGCGCGAGGTGCTGCGCCGCCAGCGCAACGAGCTGGCGATGGTGGCCACGTATCCGGACGACCCTTCGCTCAACTGATGCCTGTGAGCTTCAGTACCCTTGCTGATATGAGCACTCTTGAGCCCGAGCGCGGGACTGGTACGGGGACCCTCGTAGAGCCGACGCCACAGGTGTCCCACGGCGACGGCGACCACGAGCGCTTCGCCCACTACGTCCAGAAGGACAAGATCATGGCGAGCGCCCTCGACGGGACCCCCGTCGTGGCGCTGTGCGGCAAGGTCTGGGTGCCCGGCCGCGACCCGAAGAAGTACCCCGTCTGCCCCATGTGCAAGGAGATCTACGAGTCCATGGGCAGCGGCGGCGACGAGGGCAAGGGCGGCGACAAGTAGGCCGCATCCCTTCCGCCCGCGGACGGTGAGATCCCCGGGGCGCGCGCCAGGCGCGTCCCGGGGATCTCCGCGTTTTCCGGCCGCCGAGTGGTCCAGACCTCTTGTGGGGTGCCCGCGCAGTCCCTAGCCTGCGAGGCGACGGTGCGTGCGTGGTGCGGCGCGGCAGGAGCGTTGCGTGACACGCGACGCGGGAGGGGCTGATGTCGTGGAACTGATTCCGGCGCCGCGCGCGATCGAGGGCCCGACGGGGTCCGCCGTACCCTTCGGCCCCGGGACCACCCTGTGGGCCGGTCCGGGCACCGAGCGCACCGAACGCTGGCTGCGCGCCACCCTCGGCACGGCCCTCGGCCTGCCGCTGCGCCCGGGGCCGCGGGACGCACCCGACGGCGTGCGGCTGCTGCTGGACGACACGCTCGGACCGGAGGCGTACCGGCTCGGTGCCGGCGACCGGGGCGTGGAGATCCGCGGCGGCGGGCCCGCCGGCGTGTTCTGGGGCGCGCAGACCCTGCGCCAGCTGCTCGGCCCCGACGCCTTCCGGCGCGCCCCCGTACGCCCCGGCACCGCCCTCGGCGTCCCGTACCAGGTCATCGAGGACGCCCCCCGGTTCCGCTGGCGCGGTCTGCTCCTCGACGTCGCCCGGCACTTCATGCCCAAGGAGGGCGTGCTGCGCTATCTGGACCTGATGGCCGCGCACAAACTCAACGTCCTGCACCTGCACCTGACGGACGACCAGGGCTGGCGCATCGAGATCAAGCGCTATCCCCGGCTGACCGAGATCGCCTCCTGGCGCACACGGACGAAATTCGGCCACCGGGCGTCACCGCTGTGGGAGGAGAAACCCCACGGGGGTTACTACACCCAGGACGACATCCGCGAGATCGTCGCCTACGCCGCCGAGCGGTACATCAGCGTCGTCCCCGAGATCGACGTGCCCGGCCACTCGCAGGCCGCCATCGCCGCGTACCCCGAACTCGGCAACACCGACGTCGTCGACACCACCGCGCTCTCCGTCTGGGACACCTGGGGCATCTCGTCCAACGTACTGGCCCCCACCGACGCCACCCTGCGGTTCTACGAAGGGGTGTTCGAGGAGGTCCTGGAGCTGTTCCCCGCGGACGCCGGCGCCTTCTCGGAGTTCGTCCACGTCGGCGGCGACGAGTGCCGCAAGGAGCAGTGGGCCGAGTCCGTCACCGCCAAGACCCGCATCACCGACCTCGGCCTCGCCGACGAGGACGAGCTCCAGTCCTGGTTCATCGGGCACTTCGACGCCTGGCTCGCCGCGCGCGGGCGCCGCCTCATCGGCTGGGACGAGATCCTGGAGGGCGGCCTCGCACCCGGCGCCGCCGTCTCCTCCTGGCGCGGCTACGGGGGCGGCGTCGCCGCCGCGCGGGCCGGTCACGACGTGGTCATGTGCCCCGAGCAGTACGTGTACCTGGACCACCGTCAGGCCCCGGGCGACGACGAGCCCGTGCCGATCGGCTTCGTGCGCACCCTGGAGGACGTCTACCGGTTCGAGCCCGTGCCGGACGGGCTCACCGAGGAGGAGGCCCGGCACGTGCTGGGCACCCAGGCCAACGTGTGGACCGAGGTGCTGGAGGACACCGCGCGCGTGGACTACCAGACCTTCCCCCGGCTCGCCGCCTTCGCCGAGGTCGCCTGGAGCCCGCTGCCCGCCCCCGCGGACCGGGACTACGCCGGATTCGAACGCCGGATGGCCGCCCACTACCGGCGACTTGACGCCCTCGGTGTCGCCTACCGGCCGCCGGCCGGGCCCCGTCCGTGGCAGAAGCGCCCCGGCGTGCTGGGCCGTCCGATCGAGGGGCCGCCCCCGAACAGGTGATGCCCGGGACCGGGCCGGCCCCGAACGGGCAACGGAAAAACCCCGGCAGCATCACCGAAGAGTGGCAATCCGTGCACACCGGTGATGCCGTGCGAAAACGGACCATCTCCCTGGTGAGGCGGGCGAATGCCTCCTAGCGGACCCCCGCGTTCGGGCGTTGCGAAGATGTGCCAGAGTTGCGTCGTCCGCCCTGTCAGCACGTACCGTACGGCAACACAGGCGGGACCAGGTGGGGCAGCGGGAAGGGGCAGCCGGTTTGACCACGCACGCACCGCAGACGGCGCAGGCCGTCACGTTGCCCACGACGCTGGACGAGGCCGTGGCGGCCCTCGCCGCCATGCCCACCGCGGTCCCCGTCGCGGGCGGCACCGACCTGATGGCCGCCGTCAACTCCGGCCAGCTCCGGCCCGCCGCGCTGGTGGGCCTCGGCCGGATCAGCGAGATCCGCGGCTGGCAGTACCAGGACGGCCACGCGCTGCTCGGCGCCGGCCTCACGCACGCGCGCATGGGCCGCCCCGACTTCGCGGCCCTGATCCCGGCGCTCGCCGCCGCCGCGCGCGCCGCGGGCCCGCCGCACATCCGCAACGCGGGCACCCTGGGCGGCAACATCGCCTCCGCCGCCCCCACCGGGGACGCGCTGCCGGTGCTGGCCGCCCTGGAAGCGACGCTGATCATCGCGGGCCCGGGCGGAGCCCGCCGGGAGATCCCGGTGTCGCACCTGCTGGCCGGCGTGGAGATGCTGCGCGGCGGCGAACTCATCGGCTACGTGCGCGTACCGCTGCTGCACGCCCCGCAGGTCTTCCTGAAGGCGACCGGACGCACCGGCCCGGGCCGCGCGCTGGCCTCCGTGGCCCTCGTCCTCGACCCGGCCCGGCGCGGCGTGCGCTGCGCCGTGGGAGCCATAGCGCCGATGCCGCTCCGGCCGCTGGAGGCCGAGCAGTGGGTCGCCCAGCTGATCGACTGGGACAACGACCGCGTCCTCGTCCCGGAGGCCCTGCACGCCTTCGGGGAGTACGTCGCCGCGGCCTGCATCCCCGACCCGGCCCCCGAGCCCGACGGCTCGGTGACCCCGCTTCCGCCCGCCGTACTGCACCTGCGGCGCACCGTCGCCGCGCTGGCCCGACGAGCACTGGGGAGGGCGCTGTCGTGACCGACGACCAGCACGGAGAGGGCACGCCGCAGGGCGGCGGACGCTGGGACCCGCTGCCCCAGGGCGACTACGACGACGGCGCCACCGCCTTCGTCAAACTCCCCGAGGGCGGCATCGACGCCCTGCTGTCCGGCGACAGCCCGCTGGCCGCGCCCGGACACGGCTACGTGCCGCCGCGGATAACGGCCGCGCACACCGACGGCACGCACACCGACGGCACGCACACCGGCGGCACCCCGGGCACGTGGCCCGCGCCCGACGGCGGCGGCCGGTGGCCGGACCCGAACGCGGCGCCGGCCCCCGCGCACGCCGCGGACGACCGGTTCACCTACCAGCCCGCCGCCACCCAGCACTGGACCTTCGAGGAGCCCGCCGCACCGCCCGCCCCGGGGCACGACGTCACCGGGCAGTGGTCGATCCCCGTCGCCGGGGGCGACCTTCCGGACGAGTCGGGCGAGTTCACCACGTCCTCGCTGGTCGAGCAGTGGGGCGCCGCACCGCCCGCCACGCTGCCCGGCGGCGCGCCGGCCCCCTGGGCGACGGACGGCACGGGCCACGCGTACCCCTCCGGGGGCGAGCAGGCGGACGCGCCGGCGGGCGAGCCGGACGCGTACGGCGCGGGCGACGGGTACGGGCCGGAGGAGCCGTACGGCGCCGAGGGCGCGTACGGCTCGCAGGACGGGTACGGCGTCGCGGAGGCATACGTTCCGGAGGACGGCTACGGGCACGGCCCGGCCGGTCGCACGGACGCCGGTCACGGGCACGCCGGCCAGGACGACGGCGGCCACGACGGAGCCGGTCGCCAGGAGGCCGGTCACCCCGGTGCCCCCGACGCCGGCACGTCCGGCGGTACGGCCGCTTCCGCCGCGCCCGCCGAACCGGCTGCGCCGGCGCGGGAGTCGGCCGAGCCCGCCGCAGCGCCGGAAGGCGACACCCAGGACGCCGCAGAGACCGCTGAACGCCCCGCTGACGCCCCGGCGGACCGAGAGGACCCGGCGGGCCCGGCGGCCGCGTCCCAGCCCGCCACGGCGCCGGACACGGCCGAGCAGGAGGCACCGGCGGCCCCGGCCGACCCCGCGGCCCCCGGCACGTCCGACTCCCCGCCCGACCCCGCCGACGCGTCCACGACCGGCGATCCCGCCGAAGGCACCGGAGCGCAAGAGGAGGCGGAGGAGACCGCCGTACCCCTCCCGCCGCACGACGACCACCCGCTCGCCTCCTACGTCCTGCGCGTCAACGGCACCGACCGCCCCGTCACCGACGCCTGGATCGGCGAGTCCCTGCTGTACGTGCTGCGCGAGCGGCTCGGCCTCGCGGGCGCCAAGGACGGCTGCTCCCAGGGCGAGTGCGGCGCCTGCAACGTCCAGGTCGACGGCCGTCTGGTGGCCTCCTGCCTGGTCCCGGCGGTCACCGCGGCCGGCAGCGAGGTGCGGACGGTCGAGGGCCTGGCCGAGGACGGACAGCCCTCCGACGTACAGCGCGCGCTCGCCCGCTGCGGAGCCGTGCAGTGCGGTTTCTGCGTGCCCGGCATGGCGATGACCGTGCACGACCTGCTGGAGGGCAACCCGGCGCCGACCGAGCTGGAGACCCGGCAGGCCCTGTGCGGCAACCTGTGCCGCTGCTCGGGCTACCGGGGCGTCCTGGAGGCCGTCAAGGAGGTCGTCGCCGAGCGCGAGGCGTCCCACGCCGGCCCCGGCACGGACGCGGACGAGGCCCGCATCCCGCACCAGGCGGGCCCCGGCTCCGGCGGTGTCCACCCGTCGGCGTTCGAGGCGCCCGGCGCCTTCGACACCCCGCAGCGGCAGGACCCGTACGACACGCCCGACGCGTACGGCGGACCGGACCGGTACGACACGCCGGACCCGTACGGGACGCAGCCGGGACAGCACGACCAGCACGACCAGCACTACGGCCAGGACGGAGGCCAGGCGTGAGCAACGAAGCCGGCACCGCGACCACCGCCGCGGAACCCGCCCCCGCGGCCGAGGAGCTGCCGCACGGCCTCGGCGCCTCCCTGCCGCACGCCGACGCCCGCGCCAAGACCGAGGGCACCTTCCCGTACGCGGCCGACCTGTGGGCCGAGGGCCTGCTGTGGGCGGCCGTCCTGCGCTCCCCGCACGCGCACGCGCGCATCGTCTCCATCGACACCACCCACGCGCGCGAGATGCCCGGCGTCCGCGCGGTCGTCACCCACGAGGACGTGCCCGGCACCCCCCGCCACGGCCGGGGCACGCCCGACCGCCCCGTGTTCGCCTCCGAGGTCGTGCGCCACCACGGCGAGCCCATCGCGGCCGTGGCCGCCGACCACCCGGACACCGCGCGGATGGCCGCCGCCGCCGTCATCGTCGAGTACGAGGTGCTCGACCCGGTGACCGACCCGGAACAGGCCTTCGAGGCCGAGCCCTTGCACCCCGACGGCAACCTGATCCGGCACATCCCGCTGCGCCACGGCGACCCGGAGGCGGTCGGCGAGGTGGTGGTCGAGGGCCTGTACCGGATCGGCCGCCAGGACCCGGCCCCGATCGGCGCCGAGGCCGGTCTCGCCGTACCGCGCCCGGACGGCGGGGTGGAGCTCTACCTGGCCTCCACCGACCCCCACACCGACCGCAACACGGCCGCAGCCTGCTACGGCCTGTCCCCCGATCGGGTGAAGATCGTCGTCACCGGGGTGCCCGGCGCCACGGCCGACCGCGAGGACCAGGGCTTCCAGCTCCCGCTCGGCCTGCTCGCCCTGAAGACCGGCTGCCCGGTGAAACTGACGGCGACCCGCGAGGAGTCCTTCCTCGGCCACGCCCACCGGCACCCCACCCTGCTGCGCTACCGCCACCACGCCGACGCCGAGGGCAGGCTGGTGAAGGTCGAGGCGCAGATCCTGCTGGACGCGGGCGCGTACGCCGACACGTCCTCCGACGCCCTGGCCGCCGCCGTCTCCTTCGCCTGCGGCCCGTACGTCGTCCCCAACGCCTTCATCGAGGGCTGGGCCGTCCGCACCAACAACCCGCCCTCCGGCCACGTGCGCGGCGAGGGCGCCATGCAGGTGTGCGCCGCCTACGAGGCGCAGATGGACAAGCTGGCGAAGAAGCTGGGCCTGGACCCGGCGGACGTGCGGCTGCGCAACGTCCTCGCCACCGGCGACGTCCTCCCGATCGGCCAGACCGTGACCTGCCCGGCCCCGGTCGCCGAACTCCTCCAGGCGGTACGGGACTTCCCGCTCCCGGCGCTGCCGAAGGACACCCCCGAGGAGGAGTGGCTGCTGCCCGGCGGCCCCGAGGGCGCGGGCGAGCCGGGCGCGGTGCGCCGGGGCGTCGGCTACGGCCTGGGCATGGTCCACATGCTCGGCGCGGAGGGCGCCGACGAGGTGTCGACCGCGACGGTCAAGGTCCACGACGGCATCGCGACCGTGCTGTGCGCCGCCGTGGAGACCGGGCAGGGTTTCACCACCCTGGCCCGGCAGATCGTGCAGGAGACCCTCGGCGTCGAGGAGGTCCACGTCGCCCCCGTCGACACCGACCAGCCGCCGGCCGGCGCGGGCTGCCGGGGCCGGCACACCTGGGTGTCGGGCGGCGCGGTGGAGCGGGCGGCCAAGATGGTCCGCACGCAACTGCTCCAGCCACTGGCGCACAAGTTCGGCATGTCCACCGAGCTGCTCCAGATCACGGACGGCAAGATCACGTCGTACGACGGCGTGCTGTCGACCACCGTCGCGGAGGCGATGGAGGGCAAGGAGCTGTGGGCCACCGCCCAGTGCCGTCCGCATCCGACCGAGCCCCTGGACGCCTCCGGCCAGGGCGACGCGTTCGTGGGCCTCGCCTTCTGCGCGATCCGCGCCGTGGTCGACGTCGACGTCGAGCTGGGCTCGGTCCGGGTGGTGGAACTGGCGGTCGCCCAGGACGTCGGCCGGGTGCTGAACCCGGCGCAACTGGCCGCGCGCATCGAGGCGGGCGTCACCCAGGGCGTGGGCATCGCCCTCACCGAGAACCTGCGCACGCCCCGCGGCCTCATCCGCCACCCCGACCTGACCGGCTACGCCCTGCCGACCGCCCTGGACGCACCCGACATCCGGATCGTGAAACTGGTGGAGGAGCGGGACGTGGTGGCCCCCTTCGGCGCCAAGTCCGTCAGCGCGGTCCCGGTGGTCACGGCCCCGGCGGCCATCGCCTCCGCCGTCCGCGCCGCCACCGGCCGCCCGGTCAACCGGCTCCCGATCCGCCCGCAGGCGGCGGTGGTGACGGACCGGTGAGCACGCCACCGCCCGAGGAGCCGCGCTACGAACCCGCGCCGGGCGTGGGCAAGTTGTTCCTGTGGATCCTGCTGTTCGTGGTCGCGGCGCTGGCCGTGGTCCTCGGCGGGATCTACTTCACCTGAGGGACCCGGCTCGATGGACGCGGCCTGATGGACGGTGTGGTCCTGGTCACCGGGGTGATGGCGGCGGGCAAGTCGACGGTGGCCCAGCGCCTGGCGGAGGCGCTGCCGCGCGCCGCGCACGTCCGGGGCGACGCGTTCCGCCGGATGATCGTGTCGGGGCGGGCGGAGTACGGTCCGGGGAACGACGGGGAGCACGCGTCCGGGGCGGGCGCGGAGGCCGTGGCCCAACTGCGGCTGCGGTACCGGCTGTCGGCGGCGACGGCGGACGGGTACGCGGCGGCGGGCTTCACCGCGGTGGTGCAGGACGTCGTCCTGGGCGAGCACCTGCGGGCGTACGTCGGCCTGGTCCGCACCCGACCCCTGCACGTGGTGGTCCTCGCGCCCGGTGCGGCGCAGGTCGCGGCCCGCGAGGCGGGCCGGGCGAAGACCGGATACGGCGGCGGGTGGACCGTGACCGCCCTGGACGAGGAACTGCGCCTGCGGACCCCGCGCATCGGCCTCTGGCTGGACACGTCCGGCTGGACGCCGCAGGAGACGGTGGAGGCGATTCTCGCGGACGCGCAACGGGCGCGGGTCGCCTGACGTCCTTCCTCACGAGGGTCGTTGTCAGTGGGGCGGCGTAGTGTGCTGAGCGATGGGGGCACCTGCCCGGAGGCCGCGTACGACGGGGTACGCGCGCCTGCCACGCACAGGGAGATCGCGGGGGAGCGATGAGCACGACGGACGCCGATGTTCCGGCGATCACGCTGACCGAGGCGGAGCTGGACCGCTACGTCACGCACGCGCCGACGCGCGGCCTGCTCGCGGGCGCCGGACTGCCCGCGGAGACCGCCCTGCTGACGTTCTCCCCGCTGCGCACGCACGGCCTGCGCACGCTCGCCGACGCCGCCGACAGCCCCTTCCACCTGGCGGAGGAACTGCGCGGCCGGCTGGTCATAGGCGAACTGCTCACCCCGGCCGGCAGGGAACGCCAGTCGATCCTGCTCGACGGCGCCACCGGCGAGCTGACGACGGCCTACCTCTTCGACCCGTCCCACCCGGCCCCCTTCGCGCCCTCCCTGAACACGCTGCTGCGCTTCGCCGCGGTCACCGAGGAACTGGCGGGCCTGCGCGGCCGGTTCGCCTCGCTGGCGGGCCAGTACGGCCCCAGGACCGTGACCGAGGCCTCCCGTCGCCTCCTCACCCTCTTCGAGGAGGGCACCGACGGCGAGGTCCCGCCGTACTGGAAGGCGGCGGCGCTGATCCGCCCGCTCTCCCTCATCGCCGGCCCCGGCACGGCATCGGGCCTCACCCTGGACGTCCCGGCACGCGTCCTGGACCAGCAGTTCGGACACGGCAGGGTGGCCCGCTTCGAGGAGGTCGACTTCCCCAAGACGCTCACCCACGAGCCGACCCGCCGCTTCCTGCGCGAGACGGGCCTGCCGGAGGAGGCGGTCCTCTTCCACGCCGACACGGACGTCCCGCTCCCCACCCTCCGGGAGTACTTCACCCAGGAACGCCCCGACTACCCCCTCGCCGAGCTGCCGGCCCACTGCGACCACCTGATCCGCCTCGGCCACCTCCTGGAGGACAACAGCCTGGTGATCGACGGCAGAACGGGCGCGGTCCTCACCTTCAACGAGCCGGAGGCGGCGCTCTACCCCCTCAACACCGACGTCTCCACCCTGGCCTTCACCCTGTGGCTCATCCACCACGAGCGCACGATCGACGCCCACCTGGGCCACGAACTGTCCACGCAGGCCTACGACCACCTGGTCGCCCTCATGATCCGCACCCTGCACTCGGTCGACCCGACGGGCACCGCCCCGGACACGACCTGGCACTACTGGACGAACGTGTTCCAGGACGAGGCGGGCGGGGTGTTCTGACATCCGACCGCAGTGATTTTCCCGATTCCGACCACTTGGCGTGGCTGCACATCCCTACCGTGGGCCGTGACGATGCGGACACGCACGGTGATGGAGGGGTGCGCATGGCGGTCGACGCGGCTGCGGAGACACTCAAGGGCGAGACGAGTGAGCAGGGCTGGCAGGTCGACCCGGACGACGAGTGGGGCATCGCCGTCATCACCACCGTCGGACGGCAGTTGAAGCTGCGCCGGGAAGCGGTGGGCATGAGGGCCGGTGACTTCGCCGCAGCCGTCGGCTACGGCGAGGACATGGTCTACAAGATCGAGAGCGGTAAGCGGATCCCCCGGCCCGAGTACTTGGACAAGGCCGATGACGTCCTGGGGGCCGGCGGCCTGCTCTCGGCGATGAAGGAGGACGTACAGAAGGTCCGCTACCCGAAGAAAGTGCGGGCCCTGGCGGAGATGGAGGCGAAGGCGGTCGAGATCGGCGTGTACGAGTGCAACAGCGTCCACGGGCTCCTGCAGACGCCGCAGCATGCCCGAGCCTTGATCGAGGCAGCACAGCCGCCGTACCCGCCGGATGATGTGGACCGCATGGTGGCTGCTCGACTGGCCCGACGGTCGGTCTTCGAACGCACACCCGCCCCATCCATCCACTTCGTGCTGGAAGAAGCAGCGGTGCGCCGCCGGGTCGGAGGCACAATGGTGTGGCAACAGCAGCTCGAACGTCTGTTGGAGGTCGGGCAGTTGAACAACGTCTCGTTCCAGGTCATGCCGACGGACACGGATGCCCATCCCGGTCTCGACGGAAAGATCGAGCTGCTGAAGTTCGCCGACGGCAAGGCGGTGGGCCGCTCCGACGGCCTGTTCAACGGCCGGCCCGTCTCCGACCCGAAGCAGCTCCGCATCCTGGAGCTGCAGTACGGCACCATTCGGGCGCAGGCCCTCCCACCTCGGGAGTCGCTTGCCTTCATCCAGAAACTGCTGGGAGAGACATGATGCGCGAGGCCTCCGCCGGCCACCCCTCCGAACTGGCGTGGTTCAAGAGCACTTACAGCAGCGGCACCAACGGCGAGTCCTGCGTCGAGGTGGCCGTCACTCCCCGCAAGGTGCACGTCCGTGACTCGAAGTCCCTCGACGGCCCGCAGCTCGCGGTCGCGTCGGACGCCTGGACGGACTTCGTCTCGTACGCGTCCCGCGGCTGAGGGGACACAAGGAGAGGGCGGCATCCCGCACGGGGTGCCGCCCTCTCGTATCGAGGCCGACGTCCTGGATCAGCTCCGGGGGTCGCCCCGCGTCACGGCTGCGGGCAGTCCCGCTCCCTCTTGCGCAACGCCTCCGTCAGGAGGCCTGCCACCAGGCTGGTGACGGGATGGTCTGCGCCGACCAGCTCGGTGAGACGGGCGAGTGTGGATTCGTACAGCGGGACCGCTCGGTCGAGTTCACCCGACGCCTCGTACACCCGGGCCAGGCCGGCGCGGCTGCTGAGGGTGTCCAGGTGGTCCGGGCCCAGAATCCGTGTGCGCTGCTCCAGGACGGTGGTGAACAGCGCTTGTGCCCGACCCAGGTCACCTGCCGCCCGGCAGGCTGCCGCCAGGTTGTTGCGGCTGAGCAGGGCGTCCCGGCTCTCGGCTCCGAGCAGCCGTTCCTGTTCGGCCAGCGCGGTTTCGAGGAGGGGGACGGCACGGGCGGCGTCCCCCAGCTTGTAGAAGCAGGCGGCGAGGTTCATCAGGCTGCGCAACGTGTCGGGGTGGGCATCGCCGAGCACCTTCCGGCGCAGGCGGAGGGTCTCCTCGAAGAGGGGGACCGCGCGCTCCGGCTCCCCGGCCGCGTCATGGGCCGAGGCGAGCATGCTGAGGCTGACCAGGGTGTCGGGGTGTTCAGGGCCGAGGACGCCCGTGCGCTGCACCAGTGTCGTCCGGCACAGGTCGAGCCCGGTCGGGACGTCGCCCGTGACCAGGCAGAGGTGGGCGAGGTTGCTGCGGCTCAGCAGGGTGTCGGGGTGTTCCTCGCCGAGAGCTTGCTCCCGTCGTCTCAGGACCTCCTGGTACACCTCCTGCGCCCGGCCCAGATCTCCGGCCGACTCGTAGGCGTATCCGAGATTGCCCAGGCAGCTGAGGGTGTCCGGGTGGTCGGAGCCGCAGACGTCTTCGAAGCCGGCCAGGACCTCCTCGTACAGGGCGATGGCCTCCTGGAGGCGGTCGGCGCTCTCGTATGCGCCGGCGAGGTTGTTGCGCAGCCGCAACCCGTTGAGTTTCAGCGAGGGCACCAGGTTCTCGTAGCCGGACGCGTCGGCAGCCCGCTGGACGATGTCCTCGTAGATCCCGATCGCCCGGTCGATGCGGCCGGCCGACTCGTAGGCGCCCGCCAGGGCACCTTGCAGGGTCAGGGTTCTGAGGTGATCGGGGCCGAGGGCGTCCCTGCTCGCAGCCGCGGCCGTCTCGTACTCGTCGATCGCCCGTTCCAGTCTCCCGGCGGACCTGTGGGCGGAGGCGAGGCCGCTGCGGAGATTCAGGGTGGTGAGATGCCCGGGGCCGTGGAGCCGCAGGCTCTGCTCAAGGGCCGGTTCCAGGACCTTGACGGCGTCGTCCAGGCGACCCACCGTCTCGTACACGCCCCCCACAGCGCAGCGGGCCACCAGCGCGTACGGGTGGTCGTGGCCGAATCCGCGCTCGATCTGAGCGCTGTACGCCTCGTACAACGGCAGCGTCCGGGTGCTCAGGCCCTGGCCTTCCAGGTGCACGGCGGTGCTCACGTAGAGCGCGGACACCGGCGTGCTGTAGCAGTCCTTCGGGTCGGTCGCCGCCAGTGCGCACACCTGTCCGGCGAGGCGCGCGAGTTCGTGGGCGTCGTGCGCTTCGTCCGCTCCCCTCGGGTGGACCGCCCGGAGCAGTGCCTGCTCGGCCTCGTGCCGCCCGCGCGGCCGGCCGGGCGCGGACTCGCCCGGGTGCGCGCGCTGCGCCGCGGTGACGGCGTCGGTGCGCAGCACGCTCTGCACCAGGCGGTGGACGGCTACGTCCCGCCCGGTGAAGGTGATCATGCTGTAGGCGTG
Source organism: Streptomyces sp. NPDC004658 (assembly GCF_040609555.1). Lineage (NCBI taxonomy): Bacteria > Bacillati > Actinomycetota > Actinomycetes > Kitasatosporales > Streptomycetaceae > Streptomyces > Streptomyces sp. NPDC004658. Next base: position 23,975 of record NZ_JBEXKG010000030.1, on the reverse strand, counting down.
CAGGACACCCAGGGCGTCGTCGGCCGCGATCTCGTCCGGCGCCAGTCGGGTGACCAGGTCGCGTGGGCACCCGTCGGGGTCCAGCCAGGCCAGGGCGTAGAGGAGTTCGACCGCCGACGGGTCGTCGTCGGCGATCGCCGCCAGGGTCACCTGCCAGATCCGGGCGACGGTCTGTCGCGGGTCCCGGCGCGCAGGGGTTCTGGAGAGGTGGAGTCCGAGGCGGAGCCGGTAGGCCGCGACCGTGGTGCGGGTCCGTTTCACGTAGGCGCCGGCCTGGTCCAGGGCGAGCGGGAGGCCGTCGAGCTCCCGGGCCAACTGCCCGGTCTGCCACCGCGATGCGTCGGACGGGTCCCCTTCGGACACCCAGGACCACAGGAGGTCCGCCGCCTCGCCCTGTGGGAGAACACCGAGCGGGAGCAGTGCGCTGCCGACGGCGCCGAGGTCGTCCCAGTCGTCGGCCAGCCTGCTGGTGATCAGGTGGTGTCCGCTGGCGAGACTGCCCAGGAAGGGTCTGAGGAGCGCGGGATCCTCGGCGTTGTCGTACACCAGCAGCCATCTGGTGTGGCGCTGAAGCCAGGCGAGGGCCCACGAGGTGAGCTCGGGCTGTTGCGCCGTTCCGGCCCAGACGGGGCTCAGGAGCCGGGCGATGCCGGCCAGGGCCTCCTCGATCTTCCCCGGGGAGGAGGTGTCGATCCACCAGACCAGGTCGTACGTCTCCCGGAAGGTGTGGACGTACTGCCGCGCCAGTGTGCTCTTACCGACCCCGCCCAGCCCGTGGACGACCACGGCAGACACACTCGGACCGGCGCGCTCGGCGGTCAGCATGTCGCGGATCGAGGCGAGTTCGTGCTGTCGTCCGGTGAAGCGGTGGCTCGGCGGCTGGTCCAGGTGGACGACTCCTTCGGCCCGGGCGTCGGCAGCCGATCGCAGCGCCTCGGCCGACAGCACGACCGTCGTGACCGTGCTGCTCATCACGCCGGTGTTGATGCCGAAGTTGATGACCTGCCCGGTACCGCTGAGATCGAGCGGCGCCGATGTCACTGGGAGTTGCCGCCGTGGATCGTCGTGGTGGAGGTCATCGACCCGTGGTTGATGCCTGGGTTGACCACGGCGCCCGGGCCCGACACCGTGACGTGGGCCGGCTGCGGCTCCGGCCGCGGCAGCAGCTCGGCCAGCTCCGCCAACAGCTCCGGGTGCTCCCGCAGGGTGCGCTTGACGGCTTGCCGCACAGTCGCCTGGGCGTCGGCGTCCTCGTTCTCCTCCGCCGCCTCGCGGACGTCCGCCTCCAGCACCTCACGCTGCCGCTCGTCGCGCCGCTGCCACACACGCTGGAGGATGCGCCTCCCCAGGTCCACGGTCGCCCCCGCCGCCGCGTCCTCGGCCTGAGTCAGTACGGCGACGCCGTAGGCGGACATCGCGGCGCCGATGGTCGGGCCGGCCAGCTGCATGAACGTGTCGAGTTCCATGGACCCCCCTCGAAGCTCGTGCCGGGGCACGCAGACGACTGAGTGGGCCACAGCGTAGGGAACCGGCGGCGCACGTGGCCGGAGATGTTCGAAATGATCGATCTCGTTCCGGTTCCAGGCCGGCAGACGGACGGCGGGCGGCGGCCGGGAAGAGCCGGGAGGGGAACCGGCCGCTCTTCCCGGACGAGCACGGCGATCCACGGCGACGTCCCCCTCACCGAGCCGAACACTCAACCCCCGCCATGGACACGGCAACCAGCGCCGGTCCACCTATTGTGTTAGCCGTTGTAAGCCCCAGCCCTTGAGGCGCTGAAGGACTCCCTTGCGGTAGATGAAGCGGCCGTTCTCGTCGACCGCTGAAGCGCCAGGGCCCGCGGCCCTCGGCCTTGAGGAACTCGGCGCACGAACCGGCAATCTGCCAGCCGAGCGTGCGCTCGGGGAGCTTCCAGGTACCGTCCGCCTCCGTCCGCCACGTCGGGCCGAGGAACGTTGGTTCAAGCGCGTCGATCTCTTCGTGTGTGGAGGCTGTAATCGTCATCACATCCCCCGGCATGGCGCGGCTAGGATGCGCCGCGTGAGGGTGGAGACACGACAGCGCAGGTACTTCGGCGTCCGAGTGACGATTGAGGAGTTGTTTCAACTCGCGTATGAGGTTGGCCAGTTGCTCGGCCAGCCCGCCACCGCGGAGTTGTTGATCCGCAAGGAGAGCTGCGAGGTAGTTGCCAATTCAGTAGCCGACATCCGGGCGGCCTTAGGTGCTGATGTCTTTTTTGGGCGTGGTCGGCTGACTGTCAGTTCGAGTGACGGCTCGCTTGACCTTGCGATCGGTCTAGGGGAGGGCTACGGATTCACGTACGGCGTACTGCCCCACCGTCAATGGTGGACTAGCCACCTAGCGATCCGGCACCGCGAGGGCGACGTCGCAGACGAGATGTTCACCAAAGCGTCGGAACTGTTGAACCGACGATCAAAAGGAAAGGGAGACGTCCCTCTCTACCTCACTTATACGCAAGTGATTTTTTTCGGCATCCTCTTGCTGCTTGCGCGATCTATGATCCTGCAACCGAAATTGAACACCTTCTGCGCCATTTTGGTGACGTACGTGCTCGCATGGTTCGTTCTGACGCCGATACTGAGTACCCGTATCACAATCAGGCCCTGGCCTCGTAGACGCCGTTTCCGATCGTGGACCCCGTCTCCAGAAAGCGTTTCGCGTTGGACCGTGATTGCAGGTGTACTGGCCGTCCCGTCAATTGTCCTGTCGGTAATTAGCCTGCTCAAGGGTTGAGACCGAGAGACGATTTGTAGTCGGCGATGGCGAGCACGGCCGCGGACTGCTCCTCGGGCTCGGGCTCGTGCAGCTCGATACGTATGCGGCCGCCGGTCGCCCTCGGCGACGAGGAGCCGCCTGAAGGCGCTGTAGATGGGCTGGAGCATCTGTGCCGAACGCTTGCTGGGTCTCTCGTAGTAAGAGAGGTCTTCGCGCAGTGAGTACGCGAGTGCCTAATTGGACTGCTGGTAGAAGTAGACCTGGCCGGACTCCTTCAGGGAGTCTCACAGGCGCATCGCGATGGGGTGGCAGTTGCGGTCGGCGCTCGGCATATTGGCGGGCCGGGCGACGCCTCGTGTCACCGATTGCATGTCTCCGCCCTTGCGCTCGCGCGGGCGGGCCAGGTCAGCTTCCCGGTTGGGTACGGGGCCGGGCACATCGCCCCCCCCCCGCGTTCTATGCGGCTCAGCCTCGCACCGCTGCGGATGCGATCATGAAGATCGTTAGTTAGGAATGGAGCATGGGTAGAGGGGAGCGACGGAGACGGAAGGAGCGGAGGGGGCCGCTCATCTTTGTCAGCCATGCAACGGGCGACTCGGATACGCCACTTGTCCGAGCTATATGCAGCTTCATGAAAGACGCAGGGTTGGGCTCCGGCGACTTCTTTTGCAGCTCACAGACACCGTACTGGTTCACTCAAGGCAAGAATGACGCCTCGCAGATATATGGGTTCCTGGACCAGGCTGTGGTCTTTATGCAGGTCACGACTAAGCTGTTTTTGGAGCGGCCGAATTGCCTGCTGGAGGTTGGATACGCGATCAGTCGTCGACGGCGTGATCAGGCGGATCGGCGCTCCAGTCGCCTTCAAATGCTGCCCATAGTGGTGCCGCCTGTGGACTTTACGCCGATAAACAACATGAGGTTGGGTTCGGCGATTGCACTGAACGACGAAAAGAAGAATGTGAACCTGTTCGCGGCTCAGCTACGGAAGCTGCTTGAGCAAAGCGGTCACCCGATCAATGATGAATCGTGGACCGCTGCTACCGGGACATTCGTGAACACTAACTGGCCCAACGCGCTATCCGAGTATCGCAGCAAAGCTGATTGACAAGGCCGCTCAAACGGCTAACATAATAGGTGGACCGGCGCTGGTTACCGTGTCCGTGGGGGGTGGGTGTTCGGCTCGGTGAGGGGGACGTCGCCGTGGATCGTGTCGGATGGCCGATAGACTTTGACGCGCGCTTCATGGCGGTATCTTGTCCGTCGCTCTAGGGCTCTGCGCTGACCTTGGCTACTTCAGTGCTATATCTGAGCATTGGTTCGGCGGTCCGCTGTCTCGCCTGTGGGGCGCCAAAGAGGCACTCCGAGTCCTCGCCATTGGGCGGCGCCTTGCTGCAAGTGAGACGGGCTACCGGTAAGGGCGGCACCCCGCTTGGAGTGCCGCCCTTACGTTTTGCCTGGTCAAGAGATCAGAGGCCGTGGCGGGAATCGAACCCACGTAACTCGCTTTGCAGGCGAGTCCCTAAACCACTCGGGCACACGGCCGTGTTCGTGAGAAGAACGTACGGGGCGGGCCGTGAGGGGCTCAAGGGCAGTGGGGGTGCTGCAACGGGACTGCCATGTGCCGTTCACGAAGCGGGGCGGGACGTACGACCAAGGGCCTAGCGCCGGTCGGTCTACTGACAGGGGCCAAAGTCCGTTGTGGGCCTTACTCTGTCGCACATGAGTGCCCTTGGATCCCGTGAGCCCGATGTTCTCGATCCGCCCGCCGACCAGGACGGCGGTGTGCTGAGCAGGGCGTACCGGGCGCTCAGTGTCGGGATCGTGTCCGTCGTGGTCCTCATCGCGTTCGAGGCGACCGCCGTCGGGACCGCCATGCCGGTCGCCGCGCGGGAGCTGGACGGACTGGCGCTGTACGCGTTCGCCTTCTCCGGGTACTTCACCACCAGTCTGTTCGGAATGGTGCTCGCCGGGCAGTGGTCGGACCGGCGGGGCCCGCTCGGGGCGCTGACGACCGGCATCGCGGCCTTCGCGCTGGGGCTCGTCGTCGCGGGGACCGCGCAGGTCATGTGGACGTTCATCCTGGGGCGGGCCGTGCAGGGGCTCGGCGGCGGGCTGGTCATCGTGGCGCTGTACGTCGTCGTGGGGCGCGCCTATCCGGACCGGCTGCGACCCGCGATCATGGCCTCCTTCGCCGCCGGCTGGGTCGTCCCCTCGATCGTCGGCCCCCTCGCCTCCGGAGCCGTCACCGAGCACCTCGGCTGGCGCTGGGTGTTCCTCGGCATCCCGGTCCTCGTCGTCTTCCCGCTCGCCCTCGCCCTGCCCCAGATACGGCGGCGCGCGGCCGGCCCGGTGGACGCGGAGGCCGGCGCGGGCTCCTTCGACCGGCGGCGGATCCGGCTCGCGTTCGGGATCTCCCTCGGCGCCGGGCTCCTCCAGTACGCCGCCCAGGACCTGCGGCCCCTGGCCCTGCTCCCGGGGCTGGCCGGGGCGGCCCTGCTGGTGCCCGCCGTTCTCGGGCTGCTGCCCCGCGGCACCTACCGGGCCGCCCGCGGCCTGCCCTCCGTCGTGCTGCTGCGCGGGCTCGCCGCGGGTTCCTTCATCGCCGCCGAGTCCTTCGTACCGCTGATGCTGGTCACCCAGCGCGGGCTGTCCCCGACGCTCGCCGGTTTCTCGCTGGCGGCCGGCGGCGGGACATGGGCGCTGGGGTCGTTCGTGCAGTCCCGGCCGCGGCTGGCGCCGTACCGGCAGCGGCTGATGACCGTGGGGATGGTGCTCGTCGCCGCCGCGATCGTCACCGCGCCGAGCGTGCTCCTGCACTCCGTGCCCGTGTGGACCGTGGCCGTCGCCTGGGGCGTCGGCTGCTTCGGGATGGGCTTGGTGATCGCCTCCACCAGCGTGCTGCTGCTCCAGCTGTCGGCCCCGGAGGAGGCCGGCGCCAACTCCGCCGCGCTCCAGATCTCCGACGCCCTCTCCAACGTCGTCCTCCTGGCGGCCACCGGCGCGGCCTTCGCGGCCCTGGGCGGCGGGAGCACCGCGGCCACCACGGGGGCGGAGGGCGGGCATCCCGCCGCCTTCGCCGCCGTCTTCCTGCCGATGGCGGCGGTGGCGGTGGTGGGGGCCTGGGTGACCACGCGGCTGCGTGAGCGGACACGGCCGGCGGAGTGAGAGCGGTGGGGCCGAGGGGGCGGTTGTGACGTCGCTCCCACCCACGGCCGGCCCGGGGTCGTCCGCGCGTTGAGGAGAGGGCGGCGCCGGTAGGGTGGCCCGGTCGTCATACGTAGCCGCCCTACCCCGCTCGGAGACCGTGACTACCACCGCCGCCTCGTCCGTTTCCTCCCACCACCTCTCGCCCGCCTTCCCGGGCCGGGCCCCCTGGGGTACCGCCAGCAAGCTGCGTGCCTGGCAGCAGGGGGCGATGGAGAAGTACATCCAGGAGCAGCCGCGTGACTTCCTCGCCGTCGCCACGCCCGGCGCCGGCAAGACGACCTTCGCGCTGACGCTGGCGTCCTGGCTGCTGCACCACCACGTCGTCCAGCAGGTGACCGTGGTCGCGCCCACCGAGCACCTGAAGAAGCAGTGGGCGGAGGCCGCGGGCCGGATAGGGATCAAACTCGACCCCGAGTACAGCGCGGGCCCGCTCGGCCGGGAGTACGACGGCGTGGCCGTGACGTACGCCGGTGTCGGGGTGCGCCCGATGCTGCACCGGAACCGGGTCGAGCAGCGCAAGACACTGGTGATCCTGGACGAGATCCACCACGCCGGTGACTCCAAGTCCTGGGGCGAGGCCTGCCTGGAGGCGTTCGAGCCGGCGACGCGGCGCCTCGCGCTGACCGGTACGCCGTTCCGTTCCGACACCAACCCGATCCCCTTCGTGACGTACGAGGAGGGGCCGGACGGGATCCGGCGGTCCGCCGCCGACTACACGTACGGCTACGGGTCGGCGCTGTCGGACGGGGTCGTCCGGCCGGTGATCTTCCTCTCCTACAGCGGCAACATGCGCTGGCGGACCAAGGCCGGCGACGAGGTCGCGGCCCGGCTCGGCGAGCCGATGACCAAGGACGCGATCAGCCAGGCCTGGCGTACGGCCCTCGACCCGCGCGGCGACTGGATGCCGAGCGTGCTGCGCGCCGCCGACCAGCGGCTGACCGAGGTCCGCAAGGCCATCCCGGACGCGGGCGCGCTGGTCATCGCCTCCGACCAGGACTCCGCGCGCGCCTACGCCAAGCTCATCCGGGAGATCACCGGGACGAAGGCGACGCTCGTGCTGTCGGACGACGCCGGCGCCTCGAAGAAGATCGACGAGTTCAGCGCGAGCGACGACCGGTGGATGGTCGCCGTGCGGATGGTGTCCGAGGGGGTCGACGTGCCGCGGCTCGCGGTGGGCGTGTACGCGACGACCATCTCCACGCCGCTGTTCTTCGCGCAGGCCGTCGGGCGCTTCGTACGGTCCCGGCGGCGCGGCGAGACCGCGTCCGTGTTCCTGCCCACCGTGCCGGACCTGCTGACCTTCGCCAACGAGATGGAGAAGGAACGGGACCACGCCCTCGACAAGCCGAAGAAGGAGGGCGAGGAGGACCCGTACGCCGAATCCGAGAAGGAGATGGAGGAGGCGAACAAGGAGCAGGACGAGGACACCGGCGAACAGGACATGCTGCCGTTCGAGGCGCTGGAGTCCGACGCCGTGTTCGACCGCGTGCTGTACGACGGCGCCGAGTTCGGCATGCAGGCGCACCCCGGGAGCGAGGAGGAGCAGGACTACCTCGGGATTCCGGGGCTGCTGGAGCCCGAGCAGGTGCAGTTGCTGTTGCAGAAGCGGCAGGCCCGGCAGATCGCGCACAGCCGGAAGAAGCCGGATGCCGAGGCCGACCTGCTGGAGCTGCCGGCCGAACGGCGGCCGGTGGTCACGCACAAGGAGCTGATGGAGCTGCGGAAGCAGCTGAACACGCTGGTCGGTGCGTACGTCCACCAGAGCGGTAAGCCGCACGGGGTGATCCACACCGAGCTGCGGCGGGTGTGCGGGGGGCCGCCGAGCGCGGAGGCCACGGCGGGGCAGTTGCGGCAGCGGATCGAGAAGGTGCGGGAGTGGGCTACGCGCATGCGGTGACGCTGCGCTTGCTTGGGGTTGATTCACCCACCCGCCCACCCGACTAGGTCGGCCGAAAGCGCACCGCCCAGGGGCTCCGCCCCGGACCCCCGGGAGGGGTAGGGGTTCGGGTGCGCCGAGAGCGCCCCGCCCAGGGGTTTCACCCTTTCCCGGGGAGCGCCTCTGTCCGGGGTGTGTGTGCGTATCCGGACGAATGGAGGCAGGCCGGATCCGGGCTTGCCCGGATTCTGGACGAAGACTTCCGCTCAGCGAACCGGCTTCGCTACTGTCCCGCTACGCACACGCCCCGTGGCAGCGCCGCCGCGGAGCGCAGCCGTGAAGCGACTCGGCCCGGGAGCCGCCGGACCGTCCTGCCGATCGGCGGCCTCTGAAGCGCGTCGCCGACGGGACTCGGTGACGCATCCGCCGAACAGGGGCTGCCGACCTCACCGCCGAAGGAGTGGGCGTCGTGACCGCGGAGACCTCTCAGACGCTCGACCGGGGACTGCGCGTCCTCAAGCTGCTGGCCGACACGGACCACGGGCTGACCGTCACCGAGTTGTCCACCAAACTGGGCGTGAACCGGACCGTGGTGTACCGGTTGCTCGCGACGCTGGAGCAGCACGCGCTCGTACGGCGTGATCTGGGCGGGCGGGCCAGGGTGGGACTCGGCGTGCTGCGGCTCGGGCGGCAGGTGCATCCGCTGGTGCGCGAGGCGGCGCTCCCCGCGTTGCGGTCGCTGGCCGAGGACATCGGGGCGACGGCGCACCTGACGCTGGTGGACGGGTCCGAGGCGCTGGCCGTCGCGGTCGTCGAGCCGACGTGGACGGACTACCACGTGGCCTACCGGGCCGGGTTCCGGCACCCGCTGGACCGGGGTGCGGCCGGCAAGGCGATCCTCGCCGCGCGGCAGTCGCCATCGGCCGACCCCGGGTACACCCTCACGCACGGCGAGCTGGAGGCCGGGGCGAGCGGGGCCGCCGCGCCCCTGGTCGGGGTCACGGGCGTCGAGGGCAGCGTGGGCGTGGTGATGCTGGCGGACGCCGTACCCGAGCGGGTCGGTGCCCGGGTGGTGGAGGCGGCCAGGGAGGTCGCGGAAGCACTCCGCTGAGTCGCCACCCCTCTTGGTCGCCTCGCCAAACGCGTTCCCTCACCTTTGGCCGATCGGCACACGCCAAGGTCTTTCCCCCTCCGCATCATCAAGGGCCAGACAACCCCGAGGCGGAGGGAACGGCGCGGTGGACACAGTGGGGACGGTTCCGGCAACCGACCGGCGGAGAACAGGCGGACGGCTCACCCGGCGGCAAGCCGTCCGGACACTCGTCGGCGAGGCCGCCGGCAGTCCGCTCAAGCGGACGATGGGCGTGGCCCAGCTGACGCTGCTGAGCGTGGGCGCCACTCTCGGCACCGGCATCTTCGTGGTGCTGGGGCAGGCGGTGCCGCAGGCCGGTCCCGCCGTCGTCCTGTCCTTCGTGCTGGCCGGCGTCACCGCCCTGTTCTCCGCGCTGTCGTACGCGGAACTGGCCGGCATGATCCCCGGCTCCGGGTCGTCGTACAGCTACGCCTACGCCACCCTCGGCGAGCTGGTCGCCTGGGTCTGCGGCTGGTGTCTGATCCTGGAGTACGGGGTGTCGGTCGCCGCCGTCGCCGTGGGCTGGGGGCAGTACGTCAACGAGCTGCTGGAGCTCACCCTCGGCCTCTCCCTGCCCGAGTCGCTCAGCGCGCCGCCCGGCGCCGGTGGTGTGCTCAACGTCCCCGCCGCCCTCATCGTCGTCCTCGCCATGGTCGTCCTGCTGCGCGGCGCCAAGGAGAGCGCCGTGGCCAACACCGTCATGGTCGCCGTCAAGATCGCCGCGCTGGTGCTGTTCTGCGCCGTGGCGTTCACCGCCTTCCGGGCCGGCAACTTCCGGCCCCTGTTCCCGCTCGGCGCGGCCGGCATGAGCGCCGGAGCGGCCTCCCTGTTCTTCTCGTACATCGGGTTCGACGCCGCCTCCACCGCGGGCGAGGAGGCGCGCGATCCGCAGCGGGACCTGCCGCGCGCGATCATCCTGTCCCTTGTCCTCGTCACCGCCCTGTACGTCCTCGTCGCCGTCGCCGCGCTCGGCGCGATGCCCTGGCCGCGGTTCGCGGGGACCGAGGCGACCCTGAGCGAGGTGCTCGTGCGGGCCGTCGGCGGCGGCAGCCTGTGGCCGGTCCTGCTGTCCGTCGGGGCGGTCGTCGCCACCACCAGCGTGGTGCTCACCGTGCAGTACGGGCAGATCCGCATCCTGTTCGCCATGGCCCGGGACGGACTCGTGCCGCCGCTGTTCGCCAAGGTGCACCCGCGCACCGGAGTGCCCCGCGCGGGCACCGTGATCGTCTCCGGCTTCATCGCCGTCCTCGCGGCCCTCGTCCCGCTCGGCAGCCTCGCCGACGCCACCAGCATCGGCACCCTCTTCGCGTTCATGCTGGTCAACGTGGCGGTCGTGCTGCTGCGCCGGCGCGACCCCGACGCGCCCCGCTCCTTCCGGGTGCCGTTCTCCCCGGTCACGCCCCTGCTGGGTGTCGCCTTCTGCGGCTACATGCTGTGCAGTCTCGGCGCCGACACCTGGATCGCGTTCGGCGCGTGGCTGGCGGCCGGACTCGTCGTCTACGGCCTCTACGGCATCCGGCACTCCAAGCTCGCCACCACCAAGGAAGACCCCGCATGACCGCCCTCGACCTCACCGCCGACGTCGTCACCCTCACCCGTGCCCTCGTGGACCTGCCCTCCGAGAGCGGGGAGGAGGAGCGGATCGCCGACACCGTCGAACAGGCCCTGCGCGGCCTGCCGCACCTCGCCGTGGACCGGGTCGGCAACTCCGTCGTGGCCCGCACCGACCTCGGACGCGGCGAACGTGCCGTGATCGCGGGGCACCTGGACACCGTGCCGGCCGCCGGGAACCTGCCCTCCCGGCCGGCCGACGGGCGGGTGTACGGGCTCGGCGCCTGCGACATGAAGGGCGGAGTGGCGGTCGCGCTGCGGCTCGCGGCCACCGTGCCGGAGCCCGCCCGCGACGTCACCTACGTCTTCTACGAGTGCGAGGAGGTCGAGGGGGAGCGCAACGGGCTCGGCCGGATCGCCGCCGCCCGGCCGGGGCTGCTGGAGGAGGCCGGCCTGGCGATCCTGATGGAGCCCTCCGACGCCGGTGTCGAGGCCGGCTGCCAGGGCATCCTGACCGCCGACATCGTGGTCAGGGGCGTCCGGGCGCACACCGCCCGCGCCTGGCGGGGCACGAACGCCGCGCACAAGGCGGGGCAGGTGCTCCAGCGGCTCGACGCGCACGTCCCGGAGCGGGTCGTGATCGACGGGCTGGAGTTCCGGGAGGGCCTCGGCGCGGTCGCGGTACGTGCCGGGGTCGCCGGGAACGTCGTACCCGACGAGTGCGTCGTGACCGTCAACTGCCGTTTCGCACCCAGCCGTTCGCCTCAGGAGGCGGAGGCGTACGTGCGGGGCCTCTTCCCGGAGTACGAGGTGCGGGTCACCGAGGCCGTCGGCGGGGCGCTGCCGCACCTGGACCGAGTGGGCCCGCTGGTCGCCGCCCTCGGGGCCGAGCCCCGGGCCAAGCTGGGGTGGACCGACGTGGCCCGGTTCGCCGCGCTCGGGGTACCCGCGCTCAACTACGGCCCCGGGGACCCCTCGCTGGCGCACACGGCGGGGGAGTACGTCCCCGTGGCGCACCTGGAGCGGTGCGAGGACCGGCTCAGGACGTGGCTGGGCTGAGCCCGGCCAGCGTCCGCAACTGCAGCCACAGCACCAGCCGTTCGTCGGGGTCGTCCAGGTCGACCCCGGCGTGCTGCTGGAGCTGCTTGAGGCGGTAGCGGCAGGTGTTGGGGTGCACGGCCAGCAGCCTGGCCGCGCCGGCCATGTCGCAGCCCGCGTCGAACCAGCACACCAGCGTGCGCGCGTACTCGGTGCCGTGCCCGGCGTCGTACGCCAGCACCCGCCGCCACGCGCCGGCGCTCAACTCGCGGCGCCCCTGCATCACTTCGGCCAGCCGCAGCAGCGTCACCCGGGCCCGCACCTCGTCCACCACGGCCACCGGCAGGTCCGCGTCGAGCACCCGCAGCACCAGGTCGGCGTCCGCCCGCGAGTCGGTGAGCCCGTCCGCGCCCGGCACCACCTCGCCGAGCGCCGCCCGGACCGGCACCCGCAGCGCCTGCCCGGCCCGCGCCACGATGTCCTCGGCGAGCGCGCGGTGCCGCGCTCCCGGCCCGGGCAGGACCGCGTACACCACCCCGTCCAGCAGCACGCACGCGTGCCGGCCGTAGCGGGCCTCGCACTGCAGGCGTACGACGTCCAGCAGGCGCAGCGCGGTGCGTTCGGCGTCCGGGACGCTCGCGGCGGAGTCCAGGACGAAGGCCGCCACCCGGGCCGGGCCGTCGACGCCCAGGCGGGCGGCGGCCGTCGCCGGGTCGTCCGCCGTGCCGTCCAGGAGCCGGCGCAGCAGGTCGCCGCCCCGGTGCCGGGCCAGTTCCCGGGCCGCCCGGGCGCGCAGCAGGAGCAGCGCGGCGGTGGAGGCGCCCTGGGCGAGGGTGTCCTCGGCGTCCGGGGCGAGCGAGCCGCCGTCGATCACCCACACCGAGCCGAGGGTCTCCCCGCCGGCCCGTACCGGCATCGCCAGCCGGGGCAGGCCGCTGCCGGTCAGCGCGGGCAGCCGCAGCGGCCGGTCGGCGGCGAACAGCCGCCGGTACTGCTCGGTGTTCTCGGCGCTGGCCGGCACCTGCCGGCCGAGGATGCCCTGCCGGCGGTCCTCGTCCACGGGCTGGCCGGGGACCGTGGAGTAGGCGAGGATCCGCTGGCGCGGGTCCTCGATGGCGGTGGCCCCGCCGGTCGCCGTCGCGACGGCGTCGGCGAGCGCGAACAGGTCGCCGAGCCCGCTGTCGCCCGCCCCGGTGTCGGCGGCGAGGGCGGCGGGCCGGGCGGCGATGGCCGACGCCAGCAGCAGATGGACCCGGTGCCAGGCCGCGTCCTCGTCGACCGACAGCAGGGCGACGCCGTGCTCCCGCGCCGCCGGGACCGGCCCGTCCGCGCCGCGCACCACCACCCCGGTCAGCCCGGCCTCCGCCGCCGCCCCCAGCAGCGGTCCCGCGTCCGCCGCGGGCACCCCGACCGCCAGCAGCAGCGCGCCGGGCAGCCGGGCCAGCGGGGTGCGGCCGTCGTACAGGACCGCCTCCGTGACCGGGGCGGTGAGCCCGGCGGGGGCGGTGTGCAGGCGCAGCGCGGGGCCGCCGACGACGTCCAGGAGGTCGCCGAGGGTGCAGGCGTCCATGGTCCTCAGCTTGCTGGTTGGCGGATGGTGCAACGAACGTACGCGTGCCTTGGCCGCTCGCACAACACCTGCGCCGCCGTCGCCTCCGAGACTCGTCCCATGACAGGAGGAGCCACCATCCGCACCGTCCACGACGTCGCCGGGCTCGCGGCCGTCGCCGACCATTTCAGCGACGTCTGGCGGACGCCCCGCACCGCCCCGCCCTACCCGGCGGAGGTGCTGCACAGCCTGGTCCACGCCGGCGGCGCGGTGCACGCCGTCCACGACGGGCGGCGGCTCGCCGGGGCGGCCGTCGCCGTGCCCGGCCCGGACCGGAGCACGTACTCGCTGGTGGCCGCCGCCGAGCGCGGCCTCGGACACCGCCTGAAGCTGGCCCAGCGGGACTGGGCCGTCGCCCTCGGCGCCCGCACCATGCGCTGGACCTTCGACCCGCTGGTCGGCCGCAACGCCCGCTTCAACCTGGTCAAGCTGGGTGCCGTCGGCACCGAGTACCTGGTCGACTTCTACGGCCCCATGACCGACGGGGTGAACGACGGCGACGAGAGCGACCGGCTGACGGTCACCTGGGACCTGACGGCGGAGGGAACGCCGTACGACACCGAGCCGCACGGGCCCGTCCTGCGGAGCGCCCCCGACGGCGGCCCGCTGGTCCGGCGCGCCGGACGGCACGTGTGGTGCCGGGTCCCGGACGACGTCGTCAAGCTGCGCGCCGCCGATCCGGCCCTGGCGCTGCGCTGGCGGCACGCCGTGCGCGAGGTGTTCCTGGAGGCCTTCGTGGAGGGGTTCCGGGCCACCGGGATGTCCCGCGACGGCTGGTACACGCTGACCGGGACGGAGGGCGCCGCGTGAAGCTGGAGCGCGTGGAGATCGTCCATGTGGCGATCCCGCTGGTCACCCCGTTCCGCACGTCCTTCGGGACCATGACGGCGAAGGACACCTTCCTGCTGCGCGTCGTCACCGACTCGGCCGAGGGCTGGTCGGAGTTCGCCGCCGACCCCGAGCCGCTGTACTGCTCGGAGTTCGTCGCCGGCGCCGAGATCGTGCTGCGCGACTTCCTGCTGCCCCGCGTGGCCGCGCTCCCGCACCTCACCACGGCCGCGCTGGCCCCCGCCCTGGCGAAGATCAAGGGCCACGAGCTGGCGAAGGCGGCCCTGGAGACGGCCGTGCTCGACGCCGAGCTGCGCGGTCACGGCATGTCGCTCGCGACCTACCTCGGCGCGGTGCGGGACCGGGTGCCCGCCGGGGTCTCCGTCGGCATCAAGAACGCGGTGCCCGAGCTGCTGGACGACGTCGAGCGCTACCTCGCCGAGGGGTACGTCCGCATCAAGCTGAAGATCGAGCCGGGCTGGGACGTCGAGCCGGTGCGGGCGGTCCGCGAGCGCTTCGGTGACGACCTCCCCCTCCAGGTGGACGCCAACACCGCCTACACCCTCGCCGACGCCGAGCACCTGCGCCGGCTGGACGCGTTCGGGCTGCTGCTCATCGAGGAGCCGCTGGAGGAGAACAACCTGTACGCCCACGCGCAGCTCCAGAAGCGGCTGCGGACCCCGGTCTGCCTGGACGAGTCCCTGCACCACGCCCGGGACACCGCGTCCGCCATCGCGCTGGACGCCTGCCGGGTGGTCAACGTCAAGCCCGCCCGGGTCGGCGGCTACCTGGAGGCCCGCCGGGTCCACGACGTGGCCCACGCGCACGGGGTGCCGGTGTGGTGCGGCGGCATGCTGGAGACCGGCATCGGACGCGCGCCCAACCTCGCCCTGGCCGCGCTGCCCGGCTTCACCCTGCCCGGGGACACCTCGGCGTCCAGCCGCTACTTCGCGGAGGACATCACGGAGCCGTTCGTCCTCGACGCGGACGGCCATCTGCCCGTCCCCGACGGCCCCGGCATCGGCGTCACCCCCCTGCCGGACGCGCTGCGCCGGTTCACGCGGGCACGACGGGACCTGTACACGGCTTGACGTGGCCTGTCCGCGGGGTGGCGGGGCGTGTACGTGGCTTGGCCGGGGCCCGTACACGGGGTGGCGGGGCCTGGCACGGGGCGGTCCGTGCATGGCACGGCGGGGCTCGCCCGCGGCATGACCTGACCCGTACGCGGCAGAAGGGGCTCGTGCCGGTCACGTTAGATTGAGCTCGTGCTCTCACGTCTCACACGCCCCCAGGCCCTCGCCGTCTGCGCGCTGCCCGTCGTGGCCCTGCTCGCCACGGCCGCCTTCGCGCCGCTGCCGTTCTCGGTGGCGCAGCCCGGCATGACGGCGAACGTGCTCGGGCGGAACCAGGGCACCCCGGTGATCACGGTGTCGGGGGCGGAGACCCGCCGGACCAGCGGGCAGCTGCGGATGACCACGATCGAGGCGACCGGCCCGGACGCCCATGTCGCGCTCGGTGACGTGGTCGACAGCTGGTTCCGCACCGACCGCGCGGTGCTGCCGCGCGACTCGGTCTACCCGAGCGGCGACACCGTCAAGGAGATCGAGCAGCACAACGAGGCACAGATGCGGCAGTCCCAGGACGCGGCGACGCAGGCGGCGCTGAAGTACCTGGGGCTCGGCGCCGGCAAGGTCAAGGTCACGCTGCGGCTCGCCGACGTGGGCGGCCCCAGCGCCGGGCTGCTGTTCTCCCTGGGCATCATCGACAAGCTGAACGGCGACGGCCGCGGCGGCGACCTCACGGGAGGCCGCGTCATCGCCGGTACGGGCACGATCGACGCGGCCGGCCAGGTCGGCGCGGTCGGCGGGGTGGCTCTGAAGACCCAGGCCGCGCGCCGGGACGGGGCCACCGTCTTCCTGGTGCCGAAGGCGGAGTGCGCCGACGCGAAGGCGGAGCTGCCGAAGGGACTGCGCCTGGTCCCGGTGACCACGCTCAAGGGCGCGGTCGACTCCCTGGTGGCGCTGGAGAGCGGCAAGGGCCCGGTCCCGAGCTGCTAGGGGGGACTCCGGCCGCCCGCCGCCTGCCGTACTCGGGCGGTGCCGGCCGACGGCTCGGCGGGCGGACCGCCGCCCGCCCCCGGGCAGGGGATCAGCCCTCGTCCGGATCCGGTACGTCCATGCCGGTGCAGGCCAGTTGTTCGGCCACCTCCGCGCAGGCCTCGACGCCCCGGGGGGAGCGTACGGAGAGCATCGGGCTCGTGTAGCCGGTGGTGTCGTCGGCCGGGTAGGTCGTGGAGAGGACGTCCCGGCCCGCGCGTACCGAGACCTCGCGGGCGTGCGGGGAGCGCACCCGCACCTCCGACCAGGCGGTACCGCAGGCCGGGGAGTAGCGCAGCCGGACGGTGTAGGCGGGGTCGGTGACGGTGCTGGTGGTCCGCGCGTCGCGTGCGCAGGTGGTCGCGTCGGGCAACTCGCCCCGGCAGGAAGGCCTGTGGCAGTGCGGGACCGCCATCACGACCGGCGTACCGGTCGAACCGCTCTGGTCGTGCGCGGCGACGGCGGCGCCCGCCACGGCCGTCACCCCGGCCAGCGCGAGCACACACAGGGGCAGCCATCGCCGCCCGCCCGAGAGCCGGGGCCCGGTCCCGTCCTGGGTGCTCGCGGGCGACGGCCCGTCGGCGGTGTGCTCGGTGGCCTCCCACAGGGCCAGTACCGCGTCGGGATCGACGCGGGCCAGCCGGGTGAGCGCCTCCACGGCCGGTCGCGGTGGCCGCTGGGCACCGGTCAGATAGCGGTGCCAGGCGGACTTGCTGTACGGGGTGCGCGCTGCCAGCGCCGCCAGGCTCAGCCCCGTACCGTCCTTCAGTTCCCGCAGTCTGACCAGCAACGGTTCGTCGGGCGCGGTCGGTTTTTCGGGGTGGGGCATGGTGCGTCCCTCGACTCCTTTTCCGCTATGGGCGCTTCGCCCTTGATGCCGGAATGGCTTCCCGAGGGGAAGGCGGTTGCAACACTCGGTGAGGTGTGAGGAGGGTGAGGCACATGAGCGCGTCGAAGGCCTGTTCGGGGACGCGTGGTCCTCGAACAGGCCGCGACGGTCGGGGTGGGCGGTGGTTCAGGGGGTACGGCGGTGGGGGACCGTCAGCACCACGGGAGCGTGGCGCCGACCCTGACGTAACGGGCGGAGACGTAGCCCCGGTGGTGGGACAGCCGGTACCACGTGTGGTTGCCGAACACCCCGGTGCCGTAGCGCTTGCAGGTGAGGGCCACGAGCCGGTGGTGGTGCCGGTGGCCGACCACCCGGTAACCGGTGCCCGGGCCGGAGCGGACGTTCAGCGTGAGGCGGTGCGTGACCACGCGGCCCACGGCGGGGATGCCGCGCCGGTACGACGAGGTCTGCACGATGACGCGGCGGAGCCGGTGGGTGCGGTGCGCCGAGTGGAGGCGGCGCCCGGCGTGGTGCACGCGGTGGACGCTGCGGTGGTGGCGGACGGTGTGGCGCTTCGCCGACTGGTGCCGGGTCGGAGCGGGCAGCAGCGAGGGGAGGGTGTGCCGCACGCCGGCGGTGGCGGTGGGGTACGGGGTGGTGCCGCCCGCCGGGGCGGCACCGGCCGCCGTGGGCAGGATGGCGAGCACCGCGACCGCGGCCAGCAGGCCGCTCTGCAGGGTCCGTCGGATCATGGAAACCTCCGGGCTGTCGTTCTCGTGACCACGCACCGTGATCACGACAGCCAGCGTTTCCGTGACGAGCCGTCAGAATGCCGTTCCCGCGTCCCGTGGGACACCGGGGACGTCCCCGGGAACGGGCGGGGCGCGGGGGACGGTGCGCCGGCGGTGCCGAGCACCGCCCCGGCGCGCCGACGCGGCGACGGCGTCCCAGGGCCTCTCGTTCGGATCAGGCCGGCGTCCCCTACGTCCGGTCGGCGTCCGCGGCGGCCTGCTCCACCAGTGGGATGATCCGCAGCGGCACGGGGTTCTCCATGACGATCGCCGTGGAGGCCCGGACGATGCCGTCGAAGCCGACGACCCGGTCGATCACCCGTTGGAGGTCGGCGTTCGAGCGGGCCACCAGCCGGCACAGCATGTCCCCGCTGCCGGTGGTGGTCAGCAGCTCCAGCACCTCCGGCACGGTCGCGAGGTGGGCCCGTACGTCGGCGCCCTGGCCCTGCCGGATCTGGAGGGTGGCGAACGCGGTGACCGGGTAGCCGAGGGCCGCCGGGTCCACCTGCGGACCGAAGCCGCGGATGACTCCGTTCGACTGGAGCCGGTCCAGGCGCGCCTGCACGGTCCCGCGCGCCACGCCCAGCCGCCGGGACATCTCCAGCACCCCGATGCGCGGTTCCCGGGCCAGCAGCACGATGATGCGCCCGTCGAGGTGATCGATCGCCACGGGACCCCCTGAGATGGTCATCCTGTACAGAAAGACCGCCGAGACGGCCGTACCGCTGGTCATATTGCCCAGCGAATACGCGAACTATTGCGCACCTTGCAGAGCAGAGCCACCCTTCCGCTATGACGCAGACCACAGACCTCACTCCCGACACGACCGCCCGGCAGGACGACCCCTTCCCGGTCAAGGGAATGGACGCGGTCGTCTTCGCCGTGGGCAACGCCAAGCAGGCGGCGCACTACTACTCCACCGCCTTCGGCATGCGGCTGGTCGCCTACTCCGGACCGGAGAATGGCAGCCGCGAGACCGCCAGTTACGTGCTGGAGAGCGGCTCCGCCCGCTTCGTCCTCACCTCCGTGATCAAGCCGAGCAGCGCCTGGGGCCACTTCCTCGCCCAGCACGTGGCCGCGCACGGCGACGGCGTCATCGACCTGGCCATCGAGGTCCCGGACGCGCGCGCCGCCTACGCGTACGCCGTCGAGCAGGGCGCGAGGAGCGTCGCCGAGCCGTACGAGCTGAAGGACGAGCACGGCACGGTCGTCCTCGCCGCCATCGCCACCTACGGCGAGACCCGGCACACCCTGGTCGAGCGCACCGGCTACGACGGCCCCTAC
The DNA here is from genome assembly GCF_040609555.1 of Streptomyces sp. NPDC004658. Lineage (NCBI taxonomy): Bacteria > Bacillati > Actinomycetota > Actinomycetes > Kitasatosporales > Streptomycetaceae > Streptomyces > Streptomyces sp. NPDC004658. Next base: position 4,995 of record NZ_JBEXKG010000030.1, on the reverse strand, counting down.
CTCCCCGGCTACACCGCCGCCCAGCCGATCGTCGAGCCGCCCGCCCACCGCGTCTTCCAGGCCGTCGACCACTGCGTCGGCAACGTCGAACTCGGCCGGATGAACGAATGGGTGGGCTTCTACAACAAGGTCATGGGCTTCACGAACATGAAGGAGTTCGTGGGCGACGACATCGCCACCGAGTACAGCGCGCTGATGTCGAAGGTGGTCGCGGACGGCACCCTCAAGGTGAAGTTCCCGATCAACGAGCCCGCCATCGCCAAGAAGAAGTCCCAGATCGACGAGTACCTGGAGTTCTACGGCGGCGCGGGCGTCCAGCACATCGCGCTCAACACCAACGACATCGTGCAGACGGTCCGCACCATGCGCGCGGCCGGCGTCGAGTTCCTCGACACCCCCGACTCCTACTACGACACCCTCGGCGAGTGGGTCGGCGACACCCGCGTGCCCATCGAGACCCTGCGCGAGCTGAAGATCCTGGCCGACCGCGACGAGGACGGCTACCTGCTGCAGATCTTCACCAAGCCGGTCCAGGACCGCCCGACCGTGTTCTTCGAACTCATCGAGCGGCACGGCTCCATGGGCTTCGGCAAGGGCAACTTCAAGGCGCTGTTCGAGGCGATCGAACGCGAGCAGGCCAAGCGGGGCAACCTGTAACACGGTGCCCTACTCGCTGGGCGGCGGCTCGTCGGGTACGTCGCCCAGCTCCCGCAGCGTCTCCCGCGCCACCGGCGCCTTCAGCGGCGAGAAGTACGGGTTGATGCGCAGAGCCTCCTCCAGATGCCGCCGCGCGGGGCCGTACCGCTCCAGTTCGGCCTCGATCACGCCCCGGTGGAACGCGTACAGGGCGCTGCGCACCCCGCCCCCCTTCGCCTTGTCCGTCGCGGTGGTCGCGTAGGTCAGCGCCTCCTGGTCCTCGCCGGCCCGGTGCAGCGCCCAGCCCAGCGCGTCGGCCACCTCGATCCCCGGCTGCCGCCGCCACTCCTCCCGCAACCGCTCCACCGCGTCCCACGGGTCGGCGTGGTCCGCCTCGAACCGCCCGATCAGCAGCTCCTCGTCCACCCCGCCGGACACCGCCCGCCGTACCGCCGCCTTCATCCGCGCGTACTGGTCCTCGGCGGGGCCGGGCTGCCCCAGCGACTCGTACAGCTCGCCCAGTTCCAGCAGGTCCGCGGGGTCCGGCCGCTTGGCGACGGCGGCCCGGTACGCGGCCAGCGCCTGCGCGGTGCGCCCCAGCGCGGCCAGCGTCCGCGCCCGACCGGCCGGTGCCGCCCGCTGGTCGGGATCCAGCCGCAGCGCGGCCTCGAAGTGCCGCAGCGCGTCCGCGAGGTCCCCGCGCTCCCACGCCAGCTGCCCCAGCCCGGTCAGCCACGCGGCCTGCTCCGCCGGGGTGCGGGCGGCGGCCGCCGCGTCGGTCAGCTGGGCCACCGCGTCCTCGCGCCAGCCCCGGTCCCGGTACACCGCCGAGGCCCGCGCCATCACGGCCGGCCGCGCCTCCGGGTCGGTGCGCAGCGCCAGCAGCTTGTCCAGGGCGGAGCGGGCCTTCTCGTAGTCGCCGAGCCCGGTGTACGCGTCGATCAGCGGCGGATACGCCTGCCACCGCTTCGGCGCGGCCTTCAGCGCCTGCTCGCCGTAGTCCTTCGCCGCCGGGAAGTCGCGGCGCGCCAGCGCCAGCGCGGCCAGGCCGCCCAGCGCCTCGGTGTTCCGGCCGCCGCGCACCTCCAGCGAGGTCCGCAGCGCCCGCTCGGCCTTCGGGAAGTCGGCCGCGTCACCCGCCCGGCGCCCCCGCTCCACGTACGCCGACCCCAGCACCGCCCACGCCCGCGCGTCCCCCGGCTGCGCCCGCACCCGCTGCTCCTGCCGCCCGATGAGCGCGGTCAGCCCGGGCAGCGCGGCCGGCACCCCGTAGGTCACCGTCGTCAGCGCCGGCACCTGCTCCGGGGGCCGCGCCTGCGGACCGGCTGCGGGCGGCGCGGCCGGCCCCTGCCGCCGCTCGTGCGGCAGCAGCATCAGCACCGTGCCCGCCACGACACCGCCCGCCAGCGAGGCGACCAGCACCCGCCGCAGCGCCCGCCGGGGCCGGCGCGGCGCCGGCGGCTCCGGGACCAGGGACGTACCCACGCTCTGTCGGTTGTCCATGGCGCTCACTGTGCGTCAATACGACGAGCACATCCGCGTGGCCCAAGGGCGGCGCGGGCGGGGTTCACACCGATGGCCGCGAGTGACAGGCTGTGATCATGAGCCGTATCGAAGCACCGCGCGACGAGCGCACCGGTAACCTCACCGACCGGCTCCTGGCCGGCCTGCCGCCCGAGGCCGTCCTGACCGACCCCGACGTCACGGCCTCCTACGCCCACGACATGGCGAGCTTCTGCCCGGCGGGCAGCCCCGCCGTCGTCGTCCTCCCGCGCACCGTCGAGCAGGTCCAGCACGTGATGCGCACGGCCACCGAGCTGCGGGTCCCGGTCGTCCCGCAGGGCGCCCGCACCGGGCTGTCCGGCGGAGCCAACGCCACCGAGGGCTGCATCGCGCTGTCCCTCACCAAGATGGACCGCATCCTGGAGATCAGCCCCGTCGACCGGATCGCCGTCGTCGAACCGGGAGTGGTCAACGCGGCCCTGTCCCGCGCCGTCGAGGAGCACGGCCTGTACTACCCGCCGGACCCCTCCAGCTGGGAGATGTGCACCATCGGCGGCAACATCGGCACGGCCTCCGGCGGCCTGTGCTGCGTCAAGTACGGCGTGACCGCCGAATACGTCCTCGGCCTGGACGTCGTCCTCGCCGACGGCCGCCTGATGTCCACCGGCCGGCGCACGGCGAAGGGGGTCGCGGGCTACGACCTCACCCGGCTCTTCGTCGGCTCCGAGGGCTCGCTCGGCATCGTCGTCCGGGCGGTGCTCGCGCTGAGGCCCAAGCCGCCCCGACAGCTGGTGCTGGCCGCCGAGTTCGCCTCCGCGGCGGCGGCCTGCGACGCCGTCTGCCGGATCATGGAGGGCGGTCATGTGCCGTCCCTCCTCGAACTCATGGACCGTACGACGGTCAAGGCGGTCAACGACCTCGCCCACATGGGACTGCCCGAGACCACCGAGGCGCTGCTCCTCGCCGCGTTCGACACCCCGGACCCGGCCGTCGACCTCGCCGCCGTGGGCGCCCTGTGCGAGGCCGCCGGCGCGACACAGGTCGTCCCGGCCGAGGACGCGGCCGAGTCCGAGCTGCTGCTGCAGGGCCGGCGGCTCTCGCTGACCGCGCTGGAGGCGGTGAAGGGCACGACGATGATCGACGACGTGTGCGTGCCCCGCTCGCGGCTCGGCGCCATGCTGGAGGGCGTGCAGCGGATCGCCGCCCGGTACGACCTGACGATCGGGGTCTGCGCGCACGCCGGCGACGGCAACACGCACCCCACCGTCTGCTTCGACGCCCGCGACGCCGAGGAGGCCCGCCGGGCCCGCGAGTCCTTCGACGAGATCATGGCCCTCGGCCTGGAGCTGGGCGGCACCATCACCGGCGAACACGGCGTCGGCGTGCTGAAGAAGGAGTGGCTGGCCCGGGAGATCGGCCCGGTCGGGGTGGAGATGCAGCGGGCGGTGAAGCAGGTCTTCGACCCGCTGGGCATCCTGAACCCGGGCAAGCTGTTCTGACCCTTCCCGGGGGCCGTTCACCGGGCGAGCAGCTGGTCGAGCGCGTCGTCGATGCCCAGCCGCCGGCCCTCCGAGCCCGGCGGCACCGCCCGCAGCGTCCGCTCCAGCCAGGCCGACACCTGCGGGGCGGGCGCCTCCAGCAGCGCGTCGCCGTCCGGCGAACTCAGCGCCATCAGCACGACACTGCGCCCGTCCGCCTTCGTCGGCCACACCCGCACGTCCCCGTGCCCGCACGGCCGGAACACCCCCTCCACCAGCAGGTCGCGGGCGAACGTCCAGTCGACGGGGTGCGCCGAGTTGATGTGGAAGGTGATGTGGACGGCGAAGGGGTCGTCGGAGCGGTAGCCGAGCCGCGCCGGCACCGGGACACCGCGCTCCGGTGACAGGATGAGCCTCATCTCCAGCTCGCGCTCCACCACGGTGTGCTGCATGACCTGCGTCTCCTCTCGCGTCGGGGCCCACGGACGGGCCCGCATGGGGGGAGAGGCCGAAGGGGCCGGGCCATTACGCGCCTTCGTAGGAATTTCTTTCGTGAGCCCGTGGCGTTCCGGTACGGCGTTGCCCGGAAAGGGGTGGGTCCCGCGGGACTGGCGGTGGGGGGTGCCCGGGTCTGATAGATGTGGAGGCCCCCATCCCACCCCCGAGCAGATACGGGACGACGGACATGAGCGCCCCAACCCCGGCCCCAGGCGACGACCGGCCCCGCGAGGGCTACTACCCGGACCCGTCCATCCCCGGCTACGTCCGTTACTGGAACGGCGCCTCCTGGGTGCCCGGCACGAGCCGCCCGGCGCCGAAGAACGGCGAACCGCTCACCCCGCCCCCCGGTGCCCGCCCGGCGTCCCCGTCCGTGGAGGAGACGGGTCCGCACTTCTTCGACGAGGACCCGCCGGACGGGGAGCGGCCGGGCGGTGCGGGTCAGCCGGGGCGGCAGGGCGGGCAGGGCGCGCAGCCGGCGCAGGGCGCGCACTGGGGCGGGCCGGGTGCGCCGGGCCGGCCGGGTGAATCCTGGGGCGCCGACCCCCGGGTGCCCGCCGAAGCCCCCCTCGCCCCCGACGGCCGTGCCACCGCCCGGACCGACGGCACCGCGGCGATCCCGCCGACGGAGGACGACCCCCACGACCCCGGCACCTTCATCTTCCGCCGCCCGATCCCCGGCCCGGCGGCGGCCGACCGCCCCGACGACGGCACGATGACCTTCCGCCCGGTCCCGTCCGGCACCGACAGCGGCCCGGCCGCCTTCGGCACGCAGGGCCCGGTCGGCGCGCCCGCGAACTCCGGCTTCGGCGCCGGAAAGGCCGCCGCCCCCTTGTCGACCTCGACGCCGGAGGCCTCCAGCTCCGCGGTGACCAGCTGG
>NZ_JBEXKG010000029.1:0-67734 GCF_040609555.1 Streptomyces sp. NPDC004658 | reverse complement strand
GCCCGGCCCCCAGCGCGCCGCAGCTCGACGCGCCGGGGCCGCACGGCCGTCAGCGGGTCGGACGGACCACCATCGCCGAGCCGCCGCCGCGCCGGACCTTCTCGGCGGCGGCCAGCCACCTGCCGTCGGGCAGCCGTTGCACGCCCGTGGCCGCCCCGATCTCCGGGTTGAGGCTGAAGGAGTGCCCGAGGGCCTCCAGCCGCTTCCTCAGGTCGCTGTTGTAGAGCCCCGGCTCCAGCTCGGTCCTGGCGGCGTTGCGCTGGCTGGCGCGCGGTGCGGCGATCGCGTCCACCAGGGGCAGTTTCCGGTCCAGGAACCCGGTGAGCGTCTGCAGCACGGTGGTGATGATGGTCGCGCCGCCGGGTGAACCGAGCGCCACGACCGGCCGGTTGTGCTGGTCCAGGACGATCGTCGGCGAGATGGAGGAGCGCGGGCGCTTGCCCGGGCCGGGCAGGTTCGGGTCGTGCACGGCCGGGTTGGCCGGGGCGAAGGAGAAGTCGGTCAGCTCGTTGTTGAGCAGGAAGCCCCGGCCCGGGACGGTGATGCCGCTGCCGCCGGTCTGCTCGATGGTGAGCGTGTAGGCGACGACGTTGCCCCACTTGTCGGCCACGGTGAGGTGGGTGGTGTTCTCCCCCTCGTACGTGGTCGGGGCCGCCTTGCCGCCCTGGCCGCAGGGCGCCGGGTGGCGCGGGTCGCCGGGCGCGAGGGGGCTGGTGAGGACCGCGTCGTCCCTGATCAGGCAGGCCCGCGAGTCGGCGTACCGCTGGGACAGCAGCTCCTTCGTCGGCACGTCCTCGAAGGCGGGGTCGCCGACCCAGCGCCCGCGGTCGGCGAAGGCGATGCGGCTGGCCTCGATGAAGTGGTGCAGGTACTGCACCTCGCTCGCCTTCGACAGGTCGGTGTTCTCCAGGATGTTGAGCGCCTCTCCGACCGTGGTGCCGCCGGAGGAGGAGGGCGCGATGGAGTACACGTTCAGACCGCGGTACGACGTCCTGGTGGGCGCCTGGAGCTTGGCGCGGTAGACGGCGAAGTCCTTCTCGGCCAGCTTGCCGGGGCGGGCGTTCCAGCCGGAGGCCGGGTCCACGGGCGGGTGTTCGACCGTCTTGACGATGTCGTCGCCGATGTCCCCGCGGTAGACCGCGCCGACGCCCTGCCGGCCCAGCTGCTCGTAGGTGCGGGCGAGTTCCGGGTTCTTGAACGTGGAACCGACGACGGGCAGCTGTCCGTGGGGCAGGAACAGCTTCACGGTGTCCGGGAAGTAGCGGAACCGGGTCTCGTTGGACGCGGTCTGCGCGCGGAAGGTGTCGTCCACCGTGAAGCCGTCGCGGGCTATGCGCTCGGCGGGCTTCAGCAGGGTGCCGAGCCGCTTGCTGCCCCACTGGTCCAGCGCCTTCTGCCAGGTGGCGGGCGTGCCCGGGGTGCCGACGCTCAGGCCGCTGCTGACGGCGTCGGCGAAGGCGAGCGGCTTGCCGTTCTCCGAGAACAGGTCGGCGTCGGCGCTCAGCGGCGCGGTCTCGCGTCCGTCGATGGTGTGCACCGTACGGGACTTGGCGTCGTAGTAGACGAAGTAGCCGCCTCCGCCGATGCCGGCCGAGTAGGGCTCGGTGACGCCGAGCGCGGCGGCGGTGGCGACGGCCGCGTCCACCGCGTTCCCGCCGTGCTTGAGGACCTCGATGCCGGCGGCGGAGGCGTCGGCGTCGACGCTGGCGACGGCGCCGCCGTAGCCGACGGCCACGGGGACCTTCGCCGGTGTTCTGTCCGCCGAGGCGGCGGGCGGCGCCGCCGCCCCCGTCGACACCACGGCGGCCGAGACCGCCAGAACCGCCAGTTTCCGCGTGCCTGGACGACCCATGCGTACCTCCCGTCGGGACAGTCCGCGCAGCGTAACCGGATCGCCGGTAGTACCGACAGTACGCCTGCGCACCGTCGCCGTCGCCCGGGCCCGCTACCATGCGCGGCCATGAACGACGACGTGCGCAACATCGTCCTCGGGGTCATAGCGGCGGGCATCTCGGCCGCGCTGGGCTGGGTCGCCCGGACGTACCTGTGGAAGCGCCGGCTGCGCCGCAAGCAGGCCTTCTTCGGGCTGCCGGACCACGCCGAGTGCCTGCTGGTGGTCAACCGCAACGCCGGCGGGCCGGAGCTGTCGGTGATGCGGCACGACGTGTTCGCCCTGCTGGAACTGTCCGCCCTCGTCAAGGACTGCAACGCGCACGCGCGGGTGGTGGCGCACGACGCCGCCCAGCAGGGGTTCGGCCAGCGCACGGAGTTCTGCCTCGGCGGTCCCGCCTCGAACCGCCGGATGGAGGCCCACCTCTCCTCCCTGCTGCCGGGCGTGCGGGTGAACACGGAGGCCGCGTCCGGTCCGGACGTCGGCGCCTTCCGGATCGGCGGCGAGGAGTACCGCATGGACGGCGGGCGCGCCGAGTACGTGCTGCTCGCCCGGCTCACCGCGGACGGCGGCCGGGACACCCGCCCGGTGTTCCTCTTCTGCGGCCAGCGGGCGATCACCAACCAGGCGGCGACCCGCTATCTCGCCCGCCACCACGAGCGGCTGGCCCGCAAGTACGGCGGAGGTTCCTTCGTGTTGCTGCTGAAGGTCGTCAACTCCGAGGCGTACGGCCCCGATGTGGTCGAGCTGGTGGCGGACGTGACGCGGGCGGCGCGGACACCGCTGCCGGAGCCCGCTCCGAGCGCCGCCGAGTGACACTTCAACAATCTTTACCCGCACGTAACTTACCGACGGGTTACTTGCGGTAAGAGGGCGCGGTTACCGTCGGGTCACTTTGCACGGACACACGTGAAGGAGTGACCCATGGGACACGGTCGCACCACGCTGCGCGCCTCCGCCGCCGGAGCCGTCTCGGCGGCGCTGCTCGCCGGCTCCGTCGTCGGCCTCGCGCCGGCCGCCGAGGCCGCCCCGAACGTCCGGTTCGTCGACATCAGCGGTGACGGCGGCACCGTACTGAAGGCGAACGTCCTCACGCCCGGGGGCGCCGACGGCTCGCGCCGCTACCCGCTCATCGTGCTGCCCACCAGCTGGGGCCTGCCGCAGGTGGAGTATCTGGCCCAGGCCCAGCAGCTGGCCGACTCCGGCTATGTGGTGCTCACCTACAACGTGCGCGGATTCTGGCAGTCCGGCGGCCGGATAGAAGTGGCCGGTCCGCCCGACACGGCGGACGCCTCCCGGGTCATCGACTGGGCCCTCGCCCACACCCCGGCCGACCCGGAGCACATCGGCATGGCCGGGGTGTCGTACGGCGCCGGGATCAGCCTGCTCACCGCCGCGCACGACAAGCGTGTCAAGGCCGTGGCGGCGCTCAGCGGGTGGGCCGACCTGATCGACTCCGTCTACTCGGGGCGCACCCAGCACCTCCAGGCGGCGGCCGTGCTGGACGGCGCGGCCACCCTCACCGGCCGCGAGAGCCCCGAACTGCGCGCCATCTTCGACAACCTGTACTCCTCGGACCTGTCCAAGGAGCAGGAGATGATCGACTGGGGGCGGAAACGTTCCGCCGCGACCTACGTCGACCAGCTCAACCGCAACGGCGCCGCCGTCCTGCTGGCCAACGCCTGGGGCGACACGGTCTTCCCGGTGAACCAGTACGCCTCCTTCTACGAGAAGCTGACCGTCCCGAAGCGGCTGGAGCTGCGCCCCGGCGACCACGCGACGCCCGAGCTCACCGGTCTGTTCGGGCTGCCCAACGACGTGTGGACGGACACCCGGCGCTGGTTCGACCACTACCTCCGGGGCGCCGACAACGGCGTCGACCGCGAGCAGCCGGTCCGGCTGAAGTCCCGTACCGCGGGGGAGTACGAGGGCTACCCGGACTGGAAGTCGGTCACCGCTACCCGGCGGAAGCTGGCCCTCACCGGCTCACCCACCCTCCACGCCAACGTCGACTCCGGCGCGGACGGCGGGATCGTGTTCCTCTCCAGCATCCTGGACCAGGTCGCCCGGCTGCCGCCCGTCGCCTCCCTGCCGCTGCTGCCGCGCCGCTGGGCGGCCGTGTGGCAGTCGGAGCGGTACGGCGCCGCCCAGCGGGTGCGCGGCACGGCGGCCCTGCACACCACGCTCACCCCGACCAGGGAGAGCGGCACGTTCATCGCCTACCTGTACGACGTGGGCCCGCTGGGCTTCGGCAAGCTGGTCACGCACGCGCCCTGCACCTGGCACGGGCGGACGCCCGGCGAGCCGTTCGCCGTCGACCTGGACCTGTTCTCCACGGCCTACGACGTCCCCGCCGGGCACCGCCTCGCGCTGGTGGTCGACACGGTCGACCCGCTCTACGCCGAGCACAACCCGTCCGGCGCGCAGCTGACCTTCTCCTCGCCCTCGGACGACCCGTCGTACGTGTCCGTCCCGCTCGGCGAGCAGTGATCTCCGGCTGCCGCCGGACGAGCCTGGCCCGTTGAACTGCCGCCCCTCAACGTTTCGGGGCCGTGGGGGGCACCCCACCCGGCAGCAGCGCCCCCGGCCCGGGTGTGGCGACCGCCACCCCCTTGGTCTTGGGGCTGCGCCGCTCCCGCCGGGACACCCAGTCGGCGCACCAGGAGAGCAGCATGCACATCCCGATGTAGATCGGCGAGATCACCATCACCACAGGGATGAACGGCAAATCGTAGTCGAGGTTGGAGGCGATGAGTTTCCCCGCGTGGAGAAACTCCTCGTAGGTGATGAGAAAGCCGAGGGAGGTGTCCTTCAGGGCGACCACCAGCTGGCTGATGATGGCGGGCAGCATCGCGCGCACCGCCTGCGGGACGAGGACGTGCGCCATGACCTGGGACTTGCGCATGCCGAGCGCGAACGCGGCCTCGCGCTGGCCGCGTTCGACGGCGTTCACACCGGAGCGGAAGACCTCGGCGAGCACCGAGCCGTTGTACAGGGTGAGCCCGGCGACCAGCGCGGGCAGCGGCTGCACCTTCAGCGCGACGAAGATGAAGAAGATCATCACCAGGACGGGCATCGCGCGGAAGAACTCCACGACGACCGTGGCGAGCCAGCGCACCGGCCGGTGGTCCGACAGCCGGCCGGTGGCCAGCAGGCCGCCCAGGGCGAGGGAGAGGACGGCCGCGAGGGCGAACGCCTTGAGGGTGTTGCCGAGTCCGCGCAGCAGCAGCTCCTGGATGCCCTCGTACGCGAAGGGCATCCACTTGGTGTACGTGAACTGGCCCGTGGCGAACAGGAGGTACAGGATCCAGGCGAGCAGCGCGAGGATGACGACGGTGGACACCACGGCGTAGACGGCGTGCCGGCGACGGGTGCGCGGGCCCGGGACGTCGTAGAGCGCGGTGGCCCCGGTCATCGGACCGCTCCGAAGGTCCGCTCCAGCACGTTGAACAGGGCGCTGATGGCGAGCGTGATGACCAGGTAGCCGGCGGCGATCCAGACGAACGTCCAGACGATGTCGTAGCCGAGTTCGTTGAGCGTCTTGTAGGTGCCGAGCAGCTCGGTCACGCTGAACGCGCCCGCGATCGCCGAGTTCTTGGCGAGCGCGATGAGGGTCGAGCCGACGGGCGGGATGACGGACCGGAACGCCTGCGGCAGTACCACCAGGGACAGGGTCTGCCCGAAGGTCATCCCGAGGCTGCGGGCCGCCTCGCCCTGCCCCGTGGGCACGGTGTTGATCCCGGAGCGCAGCGCCTCGCAGATGAACGCCGAGGTGTAGCAGCCGAGGGCGAGGACGGCGAACACCTGGAAGGGCAGCACCAGTCCGAAGCGGGGCAGGCCCAGCAGCACCGCGAAGAACAGCAGGGTGAGCGGGGTGTTGCGCAGCACGGTCACCCACACGGTGCCGAAGACCCGCAGCGAGGCGACCGGTGCGACCCGGAAGGACGCCATCAGGAAGCCCAGCGCGAGGGCCAGCAGGGAGGCGTAGACGGTCAGTTGCAGCGTGCCGAGGAAACCGTCGCCGTAGGTGGAGAAGTTGTCGGTCAGTACGTTCATGCCGTCCTCGGTCAGCTCGCCGGATAGCGGTCGATGGCGGGAGGTCTCGGTGCGGGCACGCCGGACAGGCCCAGCGTGGCGTCGTACGCCCTCTTCCAGTCGCCGTCCTTCTCCCGGGCCGCCAGGGCGTCGTCGAGGGCGAAGCGCAGCGCGTTGTCGGCGTGCGGGACGCCGATGCCGTACGGCTCCTCGGAGAACGGCTTGCCGACGACCTTGAGTTCGTCCGGGACCTTGGCCGCGTAACCGATCAGGATGGCGTCGTCGGTGGTGACGGCGTCGACCTGGTAGGTGAGGAGGTTGTCCACGCAGACCGAGTAGGTGTCGTAGGCGACCAGGACCGCCCTCGGGTAGTCGGCCCTGATGCGCTGGTACGGCGTGGAACCGGCCGCCGAGCAGACGCGTTTGCCGGCGAGGTCCCGCGGGCCGTGGATGTCGTCCTCGTCCTTGCGGACCAGGAGCGACTGGCCGGCCAGGTAGTAGGGGCCGGCGAAGCCGACGAGCTTCTTGCGGCCGGCGTTGATGGTGTAGGTGCCGACGTAGTAGTCGACCTGGCCGTTCTGCAGGGCGGTCTCGCGGTTGGCGGAGGCGATCGTGCGGAAGCGGACGGTCTGCGGCGGGAAGCCGAGGGAGGCGGACATCATCTTGGCGATCTCGATGTCGAAGCCGGAGTAGGTGCCGGTGGCCGGGTCCCTCTCGGCGAGGTAGGGCTGGTCCTCCTTCGCACCGACGACGAGGTGGCCGCGCTTCTTCGCCCGGGTCCAGGTCGGGGAGGCGGGCAGGCGGAAGTGCCGGGCCACCTGGTAGTGCGGGAGCTTCTCGGGCGCCGGGCCCTTGCCGGGCGGGCTGCCCTCCTTGCCGCAGGCGGCGGCCAGCAGGGCCAGGAGGGCGCACAGGGCGCGGGGCACGCGGGTGGGACGGAACACGGGTCGCACTCCCCCGGGGTCAGTGCTCGAGGATCTTGGAGAGGACGTCCTTGGCGCGGTCGCGGCGCGGGTTGGTGGAGAACTCGTCCGGGCCGCGGTCCTCGACGATCCGGCCGTCGGCCATGAACCGGGGAGGCACCCCCGGCCGCCGGCCGCCGGAGAGCCGGGCGGGGTACTTGTCGGCCTGGTTCAGCAGGCCGCACGCGTCCCTCGCCCGGGTCGAGGTCCGCGGGCGCGGCAGGGACGACGCCGACCGCCGCTCCCGGGAACTCCTCGACCGCGTGCCTCGCCCCGGCCCACGGTGAGGTCGATCCCGCAGGACGCGCAGCTCCCCGTCGTGCTTGTTGACGTTCCGCAGCTCGATCAACGGATCGACGGCCATCCGCGGCCCCACCCACTCTCAGCTGTGTCCTGGTGCCGCAACCTATCCAGACGACAGCGGAGTTGAGGGGCGACACGCACCATCCGGGCAATAGCCGTATTTACGCCAAGAGGGGTATGCGGGCAGCGTGGCGTCAGGTCTCGGCGATCTCCGCGTACAGCTGGGACAGCTCGGGAACCCCGCTCACCGCCCACTCCTCCCCGGCCGGCACCACCTCCACCGCACGGCCGGAGGCGAGGCGTACGACGGGCTCGCCGTCGGGCCGGATCCGCCAGGCGGCGCCGGGCACGGTGCGCACCACGACCGTGCCCAGGTACAGCCCGGCGTCGTGGCCCAGCCAGGGCAGCGTCTCCGGGTCGTCCCGCCAGCGCGGGACCATCTGGTCCAGGGCCTCCAGGGAGGCCGGGGTGTCGTCGAGGCGGACACCCGCCCGAGCCGCCTGCGAGCGCAGCAGCTCGCACTCGGACAGCAGCGCGGCGACCGCCTCGGGGTCGGCGCGGAGCACCGCTTCAGCCTTCTTCGCGTGCCGGGGGCCCAGGAACGGAAGGTGCATGGACCCAGCGTGGCATCACACGTCCAGGTCGACCACCACCGGCGCGTGGTCGGAGGCACCCTTGCCCTTGCGCTCCTCGCGGTCGACGTAGGCGTCCTTGACGGCCTTCGCGAAGGGCTGGTTGCCGTAGACCAGGTCGATGCGCATGCCGCGGTTCTTCGGGAAGCAGAGCTGGCGGTAGTCCCAGTAGGTGAACGGGTGGTCGTACTTCAGCGGGCGCGGCACGACGTCGTCCAGGCCGGCCTCGCGCAGGGCGGCCAGCGCGGCGCGCTCGGCCGGGGTGACGTGGGTGGAGCCCGCGAAAGCGGCCGGGTCGTAGACGTCGTCGTCCGTCGGCGCGACGTTGTAGTCGCCCAGCACCGCGAACGGGCGGCTGCCCTGCGCGTCGCCGTACACGGCCGCCCTCAGGGCCTCGAACCACTGGAGCTTGTACGCGTAGTGCGGGTGGCCGACCTCGCGGCCGTTCGGCACGTACACCGACCAGACGCGGACCGGGCCGCAGGTCGCCGAGAGGGCGCGCGGCTCGGTCACGCCGTCGAAGCCCGGGTCGCCGGGCAGGCCCTTGACCACGTCCTCGATACCGACGCGGGAGAGCACCGCCACCCCGTTCCACCGGCCGGTCGCGTGGACAGCGGCCTCGTAGCCCAGCTCCCGGAGCTGGTCGAACGGGAACTGCTCCTCGGCGATCTTGGCCTCCTGGAGGCAGAGCACGTCGGTGCCGCTGCTCTCCAGCCAGGCCAGCAGCCGGGGAAGGCGGGCGGTGATCGAGTTCACGTTCCAGGTAGCGATGCGCATGCCTCACAACCTACCTGGCGGGTCCGACAACGGTCCGTGCGCTCAGAGCTCGGTCCACGCCCCCGGGTGGAGCCGCTGGTGTTCCGTGCCGCCCAGGCGGCCGAGGTGGCCCTCGTAGATCGGCAGGGCGAGGTCGGTGAGCAGGGCGTCGTGGACGTCGTACGCGCGCCGCGGGGCCACCTCGCGGACGTAGTCGATCACCTCGGAGATCTTGTTCCAGGGGGCCATCACCGGCACCAGCAGCGTCTCCACCGCCTGGCCGGGCACGGTGAGGGCGTCGCCGGGGTGGAAGACCCGGCCGCCGTCGATCAGGTAGCCGACGTTGGTGATGCGCGGGATGTCCGGGTGGATCACCGCGTGCAGCTCGCCGTGGACCTGGACGTCGAAGCCGGCGGCGGTGAAGGTGTCGCCGTGGCCGACGGTGTGCACCCGTCCCGGGAAGGCCGCCCCGATCCGCTCGGCGACCGACGTCAGCGTCCAGATGCGGGCGGCCGGGTTGTTCTCCATGGCGGCCCGCAGCCGGAACTCGTCGAAGTGGTCCGGGTGCTCGTGCGTGACCAGGATGGCGTCCGCGCCGAGGGCGGCGTCCTCCTCGGAGAACCCGCCCGGGTCGATGACGAGGGTCTGCCCCTCTTTCTCCAGGCGGACGCAGGCGTGGGACTTCTTCGTCAGCTTCATGTCTCCCCATCCTGCCGTCTGCGGCCGCCCGGGGCGCTACTCGGCGGGCGTGGTCTCCTCCCGGATCACCTGCTGGGCCACCCGGAACGCGCTGTTCGCGGCCGGCACCCCGCAGTAGACGGCCGTGTGGAGCAGCACTTCCTTGATCTCGTCCGGGGTGAGCCCGTTGCGCAGGGCCGCCCGGGTGTGGAAGGCCAGCTCCTCCAGGTGGCCGCCCGCGACCAGCGCGGTGAGCGTGATGCAGCTGCGGGTACGGCGGTCCAGGCCGGGCCGGTTCCAGACCTCGCCCCAGGCGTAGCGGGTCACGAACTCCTGGAAGTCCCCGGAGAACTCGCCGGCCTGCGCCAGCGCCCGGTCCACGTGGGCGTCGCCCAGCACCTCCCGGCGGACCTTCAGCCCGGTCTGGTACCGGTCCGGCTGCCCGGCGGGCCGCTCCGGTACGGCGGCCGGGGCGATCTCGGCGACCGGCGCGGGCTGCGGCGGGGCGGCCGGGACGGGGGCGGCCGGCATCCCCGGCAGGGCGGTCTGGCCGGTGTCGTAGGGCTGCTGCCAGGCGGTGGAGAAGTGGTGGACGAGCAGGTCGGTGACGGCGGCGGGCTGCTCGACCGGCACCAGGTGGGAGGCGCCGGGGACGACGGCGAGCCGGGCGTCCGGGATGCCGGCGACCAGGGTGCGGGCCTCGGCCGGGCCGGTGACCTGGTCGTCGGAGCCGACCAGCACCAGGGTCGGCACCCCCACCCGGCCCAGCTCGGGCCGTACGTCGAAGGCGGCCAGGGCCTCGCAGGCGGCGATGTAGCAGCCGGGGTCGGTGGTGCGGACCATCTGCACGGCCCACTCGGTGATCGCGGGCTGCGCGGCGGCGAACCCGCCCGTGAACCAGCGGTCGGGGGCCGTCCGGGCGATCGGGTCGAGGCCGTTGGTGCGCACGACCACCCCGCGCTGGCGGAACTCGTCGGCGGTGCCGAACCGGGGCGAGGCCGCGACCACGGCGAGGGAGGCGAGCCGCGCGGGGTGCCGCAGGGCCAGCTCGATGCCGATCGCGCCGCCCAGCGCACAACCCGCGTAGCCGAACCGCTGCACGCCGAGCGCGTCCAGCGTCGCCAGCAGCCGGGCGCTGAGCTCGGCGACCGATCCGGCCGGGTGTGCCGGGGCGCCGCCGTGACCGGGCAGATCGAACCGGAAGACCCGCCACTGCTTGGCCAGCTCCGGAACCTGGCGGTCCCACATGTGCCATGTGGTACCCAGTGAGGGACCCAGGATCAGGACCGGTGCGTCTTCTGGCCCGTCGAAGCGGTATTGCAAGGTGTTCGGGGGTGTCTCACTCACGCCCAGACCCTCTCACGACTCACGACTGCCCCTCCAACGAGGGTTGCGAGTGCACAGGTGCGACCAGGTGGAAGACCTCCCGGGCCGGGTCTTGCCCTCCTTGCTGCGGCGTTCGCGGTACTCCTGGGCGCGCGGGTCGACGCGCAACGCCCTGGGCCGGCAGGTGGCGGGACAGGGCCGCCCCGAAGGAACCGGTCCCTTCCACTCCGGCCGCCGCACCGCGAAGAGCAGCTCGCCAAGATCGCGCAGGAGGTCGGCCTGCCGAAATACGGCGGCAGCGCGCCTGCCACCGTAATCAGCGGCGCGGGAACCCAGCCGAATTCTGAGACGGCCACAGGGCGTGATCAGTGGGCGCGCGTGATCGGCTGTTCGGACCAGATGGTCTTGTGGTTCCGGCCGTGGCGGCAGCCCCAGCGCTCCGCGAGTTGGGCGACGAGGAACAGTCCGCGTCCACCCTCGTCGGTGGTGCGAGCGCGGCGCAGACGGGGTTGGGCGGTGTTGGAGTCGGTGACCTCGCAGACCAGGACGTGGTGCCGAATCAGTCGCAGCTCCGCAGGCGGACGACCGTGGCGGATCGCGTTGGTGACCAGTTCACTGACGATGAGCTCGGTGGAGAGGAGGAGGTCGTCCAGGCCCCACGCGGTGAGTTGGCGGGTCGCCCATCCCCGGGCGTCCGAGACGGCAGCCGGATCGGCCGGTATCTGCCAGTGAGCGGTGTCCTCGGCCGGTACGGCGCGGGTGCGTGCCAGCAGCAGGGTCGCATCGTCCCGTGGCGCTTCGTCCACCAGATGGTCGAGGAGGGTCCTGCCGGTCTCCTCCAGCGCGCGGTCCGGGCGGCAGGAGGCGGCGAGGGCATCGGTCAGCCGCTGGAGCCCGTCGCAGCCGTCGTGTGTGGCTTGCTGGACCAGGCCGTCGGTGTAGAGCACGAGGACGCTGCCCGGCTCGAGGTCGATCGTGGTTGTCTCGTACGGCATGCCGGAGACGGCGAGGGGCGGCCCCGGGAGTATGCCGACGGCTTCGGCACTCCCGTCGGGCCGCACGAGCACGGGCGGCGGGTGCCCGGCACTGGCCATGGCGCAGCGTCGGGTGACCGGGTCGTAGACCGCGTACAGACAGGTGGCGCCCATGACGTCGTGGTCGCCAGGGGGTGCTTCCGCCGCGAGGCGCTGGACCAGGTCGGCGAGACGCGTGAGCAGTTCGTCCGGCTCCAGTTCGAGGTCGGCGAGGGTCTGGATGGCAGCGCGCAGACGGCCCATGGTGGCACTGGCGGGTATGCCGCGGCCGATCACGTCTCCGGCGACGAGGGCCAGCCGGAGAGCCGGCAGGGGTATGGCGTCGTACCAGTCGCCGCTGGTGCCGCCCCCACGGTTTGTGGGCAGGTAGACGCCGGCGGTCTCGGCTGCCGGAGTGTCCGTCGTGGCCGGGGGAAGGAGTCTTTGCTGCAGGGCCATGGCCGCTCTGTGCTCGCGTGCGTAGCGGCGGGCGTTGTCGATGGCGAGTGCTCCCCGTGAGGCGATCTGCCTCATGAGATCCACCTCGTCCCCGGTGAACGGTTCGGAGGGGCCGGTTCGCCAGACCACGATCGCTCCGAGGGTGAGGCCGCGGGCGTGCAGCGGTGCCACCATCACCGCCTGGACGTCGTACGGGAGGAACTGCTCGGCCGCACGTGGGCCGCCGATCAGGGCGATGTAGTCGTCCCGGTCGTAGACGACCGTCTCGCCGTGCTGGAAGCGGCGCAGGAGGGGGTGGTCGGACAGGGATGGGACGAGGTTGCCGCGCTGGATGCCGGGCGGCCAGTCCGCGGTGGCCGGCGCCAGGGCGGCGTTGCGCAGATGCGGATCTCCGCCACCCAGCCGCTCTGCGGGTTCGCCACCGTCGAAGACGGCGTCCGCAAGGTCGACTGCTGCGAGATCACCGAAGGCGGGTACAAGGGCGTCCGCGAGGTCGTGGGCGGTCCGCACGGCATCCAGGGAGCCCCCCACCCGCTCGGCGACCGCGTGGGCAAGATCCAGCTGTCGGCGGGCACGCAGTTGGCCGGTGTCGTCTATGTACAGGGCTGCGACTCCCGCAGGGCGTCCTCGCGCGTCCTCCAGACGGAAGGCGGACAGCGACAGCGGGTGTCGCCGCGCCGGATGGTGTCGCCGGCTCACTCGCTGGTGCCTGTGGATCACCGGGACGCCCGTCTCGAGCACCTGCCGCAGTACCGCTTCGATGGTCTCGGCGTCCTCGGCGCACAGCACGTCGCTCAGTCGGGCGCCGGGCTGTACGGGACGGCCCTCGGGAGTGTCCGGCATGGCGTTCGTCTGCACAGTGGTGAGATCCGTGTCGTGCAGGGCGATCGTGATCCTGTTCTGCGCGGTCAGTGCGCGCAGGAGGGCTGCGCCGTGCCGGTGGTCGGCGACGTGAGGAGTGGGGGCCGCGAGCACGAGGAAGTCCGCCGAGCCGCTCACCCGTGTGGTCCGGAATGTGACGTCGATCGTGTTCCCGCGCTGGTGACGCAGTCGTACCCGACCGGTCGCCGGCACGTGTGCGGCCCCGCGCGGGTCGTGCGGGAGGTCTGCCACGAGCTCCCGCACGGGGCGGCCGTGGACCTCGTCGGCGCAGAACCCGGTCAGGTCCTGTGCTGTGTCGGTCCACCCCACCACCGTGCCCCGATCGTCGAGCACTGCCGCGGCCAGACCGTCGAAGGCGTGCGGCCGGCCGCCGGGGTCGGCGCCGAAGACGCTCGTCGCACCTCGAAAGGCGCCTGCCGGGTCGGCGTTTTCAACATCCGATGGGCCCATGTCTCTGGCTTTCATTACTAGGTGCCGCGACTACGGCAGATGGGGATCCTGTGGCGGCTGTCGGCGCTCAGCGGGCACCTGTTGGGGATCGCAGGTCCTGTTCGGCCCAGACGACCTTGCCGTCTGCCACGGAGCGGAAACCGCACCTGCGCGACAGCCGACCGACCAGGTGAAGGCCGCGGCCGTGCTCGTCGAGATTGCCGGGATGGCGGGAGCGTGGCTGACCGGTGTTGGTGTCGGAGACTTCGCAGGTAAGCACCCGGTGCTGGATGAGCCGTAGGCCGATCGGGCCGTCGCCGTGGCGGATCGCGTTGGTGACCAGTTCACTGACGAGCGACTCCACGTCCGTCACCAGCGGCTCCAGACCCCATTCACGGAGTTGACGGGCAGCCAGACGCCGGGCGGTCGGGACGGTGACGAGTTCGTTCGGCAGATCCCAGGACGCGACTTGGGCGGGTGGCAGGGCGCGCGTCCGCGCAAGGAGCAGGGTGACGTCGTCGGCCGGTGCCTGCGCCGACAAGGTCTCCATCGCCCGCGAGCACAGGTCCTCCAGGGCGGCACCGGGCTGTGCCAGGGCGGCGCCCAGACGCCGCAGGCCGACGTCGATGTCCTCGCCGCGGGACTCCACCAGGCCGTCGGAGTAGAGGGCGAGCACGCTTCCTTCGGGCAGTTCCAGTTCCACGGACTCGAAAGGCACCAGGCCGAGACCGAGGCCCAGCGGGGCTCCGGCCGGCAGGTCGGGGACGGTGACCCGGCCCTGTGCGTCGACGACCAGGGGCGGTGGATGCCCGGCCCGTGCCAGCGTGCACCGTCGGGACACCGGGTCGTAGACGGCGTACAGGCAGGTGGCACCGACGACCGAGGGAAGCCGGTCTGTGTCGTCGGCGTCCTCGTCGTTCAGTCGCCGGACCGTGTCGTCGAGGCGCGCCAGCAGTTCGTCCGGGGGCAGGTCGAGGTCCGCGAGCGTGCGCACGGCGGTGCGCAACCTGCCCATGGTCGCCGCGGCGTTGATGCCGTGTCCCACCACGTCGCCGACGACCAGGGCCACCCGTGCGCCGGACAGCTCGACCACATCGAACCAGTCGCCCCCCACACCGTGGTCCATGTCGGCGGGCACATAGCGCGAGGCGACCTCGACGGCAGCACCGCCCTGCACCCGGTGAGGGAGCAGGTCGCGCTGCAGCGCGAGAGCGGCGGTGCGCTCGCGCGCGTACTGGAGCGCGTTGTCCAAACAGAGCGCGGCCCTGGTGACCAGCTCCTCGGCGAGGAGCAGGTCGTCCTCCTGGAACGGCGTCTGTTCCGTGGAACGGCCGAACAGCGCCAGTCCCAGCACGCGGCGCCGGGCACGGATGGGTACGACCATCAAGGAGTGGACGCCGCTGTCGCGTACTTTCTGCGCCCTCACCGCGTCATGGTCGACCCATGGGCCGGAACGGGTGTCCAGCATCGGCTCCAGGTACGACCGTCCCGTGCGCATGGCAGCGGAGAACGGCGAGTCGGGGTGGGGGTGGACCACTTCTTCACGTACCCACGGCAACTCGAGGAGACCCAGGTCGACGGAGGCCAGACCGGCACGGCGCAGCAGCGGCGGTCGGCCACTGGTCGTGCCGGTTCGTGCAGGCGGCTCGACGCCGAACGGAACGAACTCCACGAGATCGACCAGCGCGTGGTCGGCCAGCAGGGGCACGGTGAGCTCTGCCAGTTCCTGGGCGGTCTGCATCACGTCGAGGGTGCTGCCGATGTGCGTGCTGGCCTCGCTGAGGATGGCGAGGCGCTCGCGCGCCCGCTTGTTTCCGGTGACGTCCACGGTCATGGAGCACACGCCCAACGGGGTGCCGTCCGCGCCCTGCAGACAGAAGAAGGAGGCGGAGAACGCATGTTCACGGGGCCGGTCCGCAGGCGGCCACGCACGGTACTCGTGCACCGTCGTCGTGCCGCTCTCCAGCACCTGTCGCATCACGACCTTGAGCGCTTCGGCCTCGACGGCGGGCAGTGAGTCTTTCAGACAGCGCCCGAAGCGTCGGTGACGAGGCACGCCGTCGTGCCGCTCCATGGCGTCGTTCACCCAGACACAGCGCAGCTGCGCGTCATAAACGACGATGCCGATCGGGGCTCGGGCAAGGAGCGACTCCCGCACCGGTCCCCCGGTCGCCCCCGAGGACAGGGAACCTATGTCCGTCACGGACGCCAGCCACCGGGTGTCGTCGCCCTGTCCCCGTAGCAGCGAGACCCGCAGCGTCATCCTGAGCGTGTGGCCGTCGCGGTGGCCTATCGCGACGGTGCCGGACCAGCCGCCCCGCGCACGGCACTGCTCGGCGAACGCCAACGCCCTCCGGGCGTCCTCGGGAGGCGGCAGCACGTGTGCGGCGGACCGGCCCACCACTTCCCCGGCCGCATAACCGACGAGCTGCTGAGCGGCGTGCGTCCAGCCCACGACGATGCCCTCGGCATCCATCATCGCTATCGCCGCATCGGGCGCCTCCGGGAGGCTCACCGGCTCGGCGAGGAGGGTGTGGTCAGTGTTGGTCATCGCGGTCCATCCCATCGGTGCGGAAGTAGGAGCGTCGGCGTGTGGTCCGGCGACCCTGTGTGCAGCGGTGGTGAACAGCGATGTCCCGGTGAGCGGCACACGGTGCGATATGTGTCCATATCAGAGCAATTCGCCTCTTCTGATGAAATCATCAGATGTAATGGCTTGGGCGTCAAGACCCTCATAGGTGATGGAACAGTCAGATACAGGCGCACACGCCTGCCGAGTCCGGCGCGCCAACAGATGTCGCTCTTCCGCGCGAGCCGCCACCCGTACCAAGCGGATGACCCCTATGCCAGCCGGTCCACGGTCGCCTTCGTCACTTCGACATTTCCATACGACGTATGGTAACAATGAAAACGCGCTTCCATACGACGTATGGAACCGCTCGCTCGGACCACACCGGGCGTCATGCATCGCCTGGCAGAACCGCCGTTGGCCCAGATCACCCCCCTCGGGAAGGAAAGATCATGAACAAGCTTGCGAAGCGCATCGCCCTCACTGTCTCCTCCGTCGCGGTCGCCGGTGCCGCCTGCCTCGGTACCGGTGGCACCGCTTCGGCCGCACCCCTTGCGTCCACGCACGCCCAGCACCCGACCGGCGGGGCCGTGGCCGCCGATCACAGCTGGGACCACGGTGTCGGCTACCTGCTCGAGCGGGGCTACTCCTGCGACGAGACCCGCGGCTGGCACCAGGACCGCCACGGCAGCGATGCGACCCGGCACGACTGCGACGGGCTCTACTACCGCGATGGCGACTTCTACCGCTGGGAGGACGAGGGACACGGCTGGACGTCCGACAGGTCCTACCGCCACGACGCAGACCGCTGCGAGCACGCCGGCGGGGGCAGGCATTACGACGACCTGGGCCGCGACGACCGGTGAGACGGGTATCGGCCATGTGCGCAAGCAGTTCCCCTCGGCGCTGTCCCTGCCGACGGCGGAGATCCGTCTGGCGGTCCGGGGGCGGCGTCCCCGACCGCCGGCCGGGTGAGTGCAGCGCCACTCCTCATGCGGTGCGCCGGTGCCGTCCGGCGCCCGCGCCCCGCTGTACCGCCTCCGCCCGCGCTGCCTCTTCGCCGCAGCCCGGTGTGAGGCACCGCCGAGCCCTGCCCGGGAGCGGAAGCCGATGAAGAAGTCCTTGAGGGTCGTGGAGCGGCGGGTGGCCGTACGGCTGGTCGTCTCGCACGTCTCCTCGTTGCCCCTGTGCGTACGTCTGCGCTACGAGCCCGCTGATCCCTATGTCGTCCGTGCCGCCTTCTTCGTCGACTGTGACAAGCCGGTCGAATGGGTCCTGGGGCGCGACCTTCTGGCTGACGGTCTGGAGGGTGCCGCAGGCCACGCGGACGTCCGGATCTGGCCGGCCGCGGGGCGGGGTGACGAGTCGATCCACATCGCCCTCGGTTCTTCCGCAGGCACCGCCTTGCTCGAGGTCCCCGTGCAGGACGTCTCGTCCTTCCTCCAGGACACCCAGGCTCTGGTGCCACGGGGGACCGAGTCCGGACTCATCGACTGGGATGCCGAACTGGCACACCTCCTCCCCCGAGGCTGACCGCCGACCATCCATGTTCAGAAGTGAAGGAACCACTGTCATGTCCCAGTACCAGCTTCGCGTCTACACCCTGCGCAGCTCCGACGCGCTCACCGCCTACGAGAAGATCTGGGCCCGGCACGTTCCCGGTATGGCCGAACACCGGATCACCACCCACGGCGTGTGGACGGTGCCCGCGGCGCCTGGAAGCGACACTCCCCGGCTGTACGCCCTCGTTTCCTACAAGGACACCGACGACGTGCGGGAGCGGCTGGAGGCGTATCTGGCGAGTCCTGAATTCCGCGCGGACATGGAGGGCTTCGACATCAGCCAGATCGTCGGCCTCGACGAGACCCTCCTGACGCCCACCGTGGACTCACCCTTGCGCTGACGGCCGGCCTGCGACGAGTGACGCGGCCAGATGGGCCGGTAGCCGGCAACCGTTGGCCACATCTCCCTGATGGCCCCGGCCGGCAGTGGTGGCCTCGCCTGCTCCCGTCGGCCGGACGCCCTTGCGACGGCGCGAAGAACCGCTCCTGCGGGTGTCCTCGTGCTGGCCGTCCCCGGTCCTCGCAGTAACCGCGTCTCTGTACAGTCTTTTTGAATCCGACGACGCCCTTCCGGTGGCCCTCCCCGGATGACTCGAAGCACCAGGAGTAAGAGGTGCGACCTGAGGCAGGAACACGGACGTCTGCGCCTCGGTGTTCACCACCGTGGTGAGTGGATGCCCGCAGCCGTGGCGTCGAGGGCGGCCGGGTCGATGCCGGCCTCGGTCGGGATGTTCGCCGCGACTCCGCGGCCGACGGGCGCCACCTCGCGCTCACGGCGGTAGTACCGGGCGGCATCGCCGCCTCGGACGTGGTCATTTCATGGGTCAGCGTCACGCGGCTGCCGTGCAGAGGCTGCGGAACCACCCCGCCGGGTGGTGTGCCCCGATGTGACGGGGGTGGCTCCCGCATGTCGCAGCCTGAGATCACCCGACTGCGGGCGCGGCTCAGGGCCAGTGCCTGCGGCGCCTCAGTAGGTGTTGCTCAAAGGCCGGCGCCTCGGCCGTCACGATCGCCGGTGAGCCGGCTTTCCAGACCTGTGATCAGCGTGTCCATCACGAGGCGGAACATGCGGTCCTGGTCAGGGCCTTCAGGAACGGCGTCCGCGGCATCAGGGTCAGCACCCCCGTCACCGTCCTCGCCCTCGTCGAAGCCGGGGGGCTTGAGGGTGGACCACTGGTGGAGCGAACCGTTGAGTTCGGCGGTGAGGACACCTGTGACGACGGCGACCATCAGCGCCGCGATCTCCGACACCTCTGACCGCGGAACCCCGGCGGCCTCCACGATCGCGGTGAGCGCGGTCCAGAACGGGTCGTCGGCCTGGATGAAGTCGGGCTGGTGGCTGAACGAGTAGGCCATCAGCTCGGGGTGACGGTGCGCCAGGGTCCGGAAGTCCGTGGCGAGCAGGCGGATGCGCTCCTGCCAGGGGGCGTCCTCAAGCGTCACGGTGCGGAACCGGGCGCCGACCATTCTCGTCACGCCACGCAGCACCGCTTCCTTGTTCGGCACGTGGTGGTACAGCGACATCGGGTTCGCGTCGAGCTCGGTGGCGAGTTTGCGCATGGTGAGCGCCTCGACACCGTCCGCGTCGATCAGCCGCAGGGCGGCGGCGTAGATCCCGGCCTCGGTCAGAGGCACGTCCCTCTTCCTCGTTCCCCGCGGGGGACGCCTCACCTTCTTTTCCATACCTCGTACGGTATCAGTTTCGTACGCCGTATGGAAATGACCCGGATCACAGCACTCACCGGGACGGCGGGGCTTGCTTCACATTTCCATACGTCGTACGGTACCAATTCCATACGGCGTATGTTTCCGTACGGCGCCACGGCATCGACCTACGCGGCGCGCCCTTGCCCATCCCCCTCCGCAGAGGAGCAAGACATGACCACGCACTCCGCGAACGACCTTCGCCCCATCCGGTCCCCGCGCGGGATCCCCCTCCTCGGCAACACGCCGCAGATCCCCGACACCAATCCGGTGGAGTACTTCGGTGAGCTGTCCAAGCAGTTCCCCGAGGGCATCTACGGCATGGACATCGCCGGCATCGAGCAGGTCTTCGTCTACGACCCGGACCTGGTGGCCGAGGTCTGCGACGAGACGCGGTTCTTCAAGCAGATCGACAAGACGCCGCTGAGCCATGTGCGGGACTACACGGGGGCGGGCCTGTTCACGGCCCACCAGCACGAAGAGGAATGGGCCATGGCCCACCGGATCCTGCTGCCGGCCTTCAGCCAGCGGGCCATGAAGACCTACTTCGGTCAGATGCTGGAGATCGCCCAGAACCTCGTCGGCAAGTGGGAGAGCCGGGAGGGTCAGCCGGTCGCCATCACCGACGACTACACCCGGCTCACCCTGGACACCATCGCCCTGTCCGGCTTCGGCTACCGGTTCAAGTCCTTCGACAAGGAGGAACTGCACCCCTTCCTCAACTCGCTGCTGGAGGCGCTGATCGAGTCGATGCGGCGCTCCCAGGAGCTGCCGGTGATGACCAAGCTCCGCAAGGCGGACGACAGGAAGTACCGCCAGAACATCCAGCTGATGCGCGACCTGGTCGAGAGCGTGATCAAGGAGCGCCGCGAGGGGAAGGGCACCGGCGAGGAGGACCTGCTCGGCCTGATGCTTCAGGCCACCGACCCTGAGACCGGCAAGCTGCTGGCGGACGACAACGTCCGCGACCAGGTGGTGACCTTCCTGATCGCCGGTCACGAGACCACCAGTGGCCTGCTGTCGTTCGCCACGTACTCGCTGATGCGCAACCCGCACGTCCTGGCGCAGGCGTACGCCGAGGTCGACCGCCTGCTGCCCGGTGACACGGTCCCGGACTACGACACGATCATGCGGCTCGACGTGATCCCGCGGATCCTGGAGGAGACCCTGCGCCTGTGGGCTCCCATCCCGCTGATCGCCAAGGCGCCCATCGACGACACCGTCATCGGCGACCGGTACGAGCTGAAGAAGGGAACCAGGGCCAACATCCTCATGGGCGCGCTGCACTCCCACCCCAAGGCGTGGGACCGGCCGGAGGAGTTCGACATCGACCGGTGGCTGCCGGAGAACCGCGCCCAGCAGCACCCGCACGCCTACAAGCCGTTCGGCAACGGTGTGCGTGCCTGTATCGGCCGGCAGTTCGCGCTCACCGAGGCCCGCCTGGCGCTTGCGCTCGTGCTGCAGAAGTTCAGGTTCTCCGACACCACCGACTACAAGATGGACGTCCGCGAGGCGCTGACGCGCAAGCCCGGCGACTTCCAGTTGGTCGTCCGTAAGCGTCAGGACCACCAGCGGACCGTCTTCGGCGCCGCGGACCTGCAGACCGGCCACACACAGGCGCAGGCAGCGGTCAGCGGTGTCGGGGTGAACCTGACCGTCGCCTACGGCTCCAGCCTCGGCTCGTGCGAGGACCTGGCCCGCACCATCGCCGACCGCGGCGAGCGCTCCGGCTTCGGCACCACCCTCGTCAGCCTGGACGAGCTGGGTGACAACCTGCCCACCGAGGGCCTGCTCGCCGTCGTCGCCGCCAGCTACAACGGCAAGGCCCCCGACAACGCCCAGCGCTTCGACGACCTGCTCGCCGCCGGACTGCCCGAGGGCTCACTGTCCAACGTGCGGTACGCCCTGCTCGGCGCGGGCAACACCCAGTGGGTGGCCACCTACCAGGCATTCCCCAAGCGGATCGAGGAAGGACTGCTCGCCGCCGGCGCCACCCCCGTCGTCGAGCGCGGCATCGCGGACGCCGCCGGTGACTTCGACGGCATGGCCACCCGCTGGATGGACAACCTGTGGGCCACCCTGGCCGAGGAGTACGCCGCCGACACCTCCCAGGCGAGCGGCCCCCGCTACGAGGTCCAGCTGCTCACCGAGTCCGACGTACGCCCCGCCATCGTCTCCGAGCAGGCGTACCCGCTCACCGTGGTGACCAACGACGAACTCGTGGCCGACGCGACCGGCCTGTGGGACTTCCAGATCGAGCCGCCGCGCCCGTCCGCGAAGTCCATCACCTTCGAGCTGCCCGAGGGCGTCACCTACGACACCGGCAACCACCTGGCCGTCTTCGCCAAGAACGAACTCGCCCTGGTGGAGCGCGCGCTGAGGCGGCTCGGCGTCGACTACGACCAGGTGCTCCGGCTCGACCAGCCGGCCGGTGGCCGCACCCACCTGCCGGTAGGCACCCCGGTCACCGCCGGCATCCTGCTCACCGAGTTCCTGGAGCTGCAGGACGTGGCCACCCGCTCCCAGATCCAGACGCTCGCCGAGCACACCGAGTGCCCGTGGACCCGGCCGCAGCTCCAGGCGTACACCGCCGACACCGAGGAGGCCGAGGAGCGCTACCAGAAGGAGATCCTCGGCAAGCGCGTCTCGGTGCTGGGCCTGCTGGAGCGCTTCGAGGCGGTCGAGCTGCCGCTGGCGGTCTTCCTGGAGATGATGGGCCCGATCCGGCCGCGCTTCTACTCCATCTCCTCCGCCCCGTCCGCCAACCCGCGCCACGTCCGGCTGACCGTCGGCCTGCTGGAGGGGCCGGCCCTGTCCGGCGACGGCCAGTACCGCGGCACCTGCTCCTCCTACATCGCGGCCCTTGAGCCCGGTGACGTCGTCTACGGCTACGTCCGCGTGCCCTCCCCCACCTTCGCACCGCCCGCCGACCCCGCCACGCCGCTGATCCTCATCGGCCCCGGCACCGGCATCGCGCCGCTGCGCGGCTTCCTGGAGGAGCGGGCGACACAGCACGCGAGCGGCACCCAGGTGGGCCTGTCCCAGGTGTTCGTCGGCTGCCGTCACCCGGAGCACGACTACTTCTACCGCCAGGAGATGCGGGACTGGGAGCAGTCCGGCATCGCCCAGGTGCACACCGCCTACTCGGCGGTGACCGGCCACCCGGCCCGGTTCGTGCAGAACGCCATCGCCAACGCCGCCGACACGGTGTGGCAGGCCATCGAGGACGGCGCGTACATCTACGTCTGCGGTGACGGCCGCCGCATGGCCCCCGCCGTCCGCGAGGCACTCGCCGCCATCCACCGCCAGAAGACCGGCAGCGACGACGAGACCGCCCAGCAGTGGCTCGCCCGGCTCGAAGCGGACGAGCGCTACCAGCAGGACGTCTTCGCCTGACCGTCGCCCGCCGTCAAGGCGCGCTGCCCCCAGCCGCCGGGAGGCGTGCGGACGTCCTGCCTCCCCCGCACGCCTCCCGGCCCCACCAGCCGTTCAGACACCCCATGGCACCCCTGGCCCGGACCACCGGGCCGTGCCGCTCACAGAAAGCAGATCACCATGGACACCATGCTCGCCGGACGCTTCCACCTGGACAGCAAGAAGTTCGCCGTGGAGGAAGTCCCCATCCCCGTGCCGGGGCCGGGCGAGGTCCTCATCGAGGTGAAGGCCGCCGGCGTCTGCCTCTCCGACGTCCACCTGCTCGACGGCTCCCTGGTCCCGCTGTTCGCCACCTCCGACACGGTCACCGTCGGCCACGAGGTCTCCGGTGTGATCCACACACTCGGCCCCGGCCTCAAGCGCGGCCTGCCCGTCGGCACCCGCGTGACCCTGGAGGCCGGCAAGACCTGCGGCACCTGCGCCGGATGCGTGCGCCACCGCCCCTGCACCCGGATGCTCACCGCCGGCATCGACTACGACGGCGGCTGGGCCGAGTACGTCGTCGCCCGCGAGGACACCCTCATCCCCATCCCCGACAGCCTCCCCTTCGACCAGGCCGCGATCATTCCCGACGCGGTCTCCACCCCCTACGCCGCCGTCGTCGCCACCGCGGGCGTCCGGGCCGCCCAGTCCGTCGGCGTCTGGGGCGTGGGCGGAGTCGGCGCCCACAACGTACGCCTCGCCCGCCTGGTCGGCGCCGCCCCGATCATCGCCGTCGACCCGCTGCCCGGCGCCCGCGAGCGCGCCCTCGCCTTCGGCGCGGACCTCGCGCTCGACCCGGCCGCCCCCGACTTCGCCGACCAGGTCCGCGCAGCCACCGGCGGACGCGGCCTCGACTTCGCCTTCGACTGCGCCGGCGTACCCGCCGTCCGCGACCAGGCAGCCTCCGTGCTCGGCCTGGGCGGCTCCCTGATCCTGGTCGGCATCACCCCCCGGCCACTGACCATCACCGAGGGCCTGACCTTCAACTACCTGCAGAAGCAGGTGCGCGGCCACTACGGCGGCTTCCCCGAGTCCGTCTCCGAGCTGGTGCGGCTGACCGCCGCCGGACGCCTGGACCTGGCTCCCTCGATCACCGACCACATCCCGCTCGTCGAGGCCGCCGACGCCGTCCACCGGCTGGAGCACAAGATCGGGGACCCGATCCGCCTCGTCCTCGTCCCCTGACGCCCTCAGCGGGACGACAAGCCACCCTGGGCAGGGGTGAGTGGGCGCCGGTGCGTGAGGGAGCACCGGTGCCCACGGCTTTCCGGCAACCGTGGAGAGAAAGACCCATGCAGACGACCGACACCCCGGGACGTGCTTCGCGACGCAAGGACGCTCACTCCAACCGCCGACGCATCCTCGCGACCGCCCGGCGGACACTGCGGGAGGACCCGGACGCGAGCCTCGACAGCATCGCTCAGGCGGCCGGCGTCGCCCGGCGCACCCTCTACGGACACTTCCCCAGCCGGCAGGCGCTGATCGCCGACCTGGCGCGGGAAGCGGGCCATGAGCTCCGGCAGGCGTTCGCCGCGGCGCGGACCACGGATGCCGACCCGACGGAAACGATGACACGGATGGTGCTGGCGGCATGGACGGTGGGCGACCACTACCGGACGCTCATCACCTTGGGACGGCGCCATCTGGGAGAGGACGAGATCCGCGCCACCCTCGCACCGGCCCGCGCCGAGGCCGTCGCAACCCTACGGCGCGGTCAGCGCGAAGGCGTCTTCGCGGACCACCTTCCCGCACCCGTGCTCGCCCAAGCTCTGGAGGCACTGATGCTGGCCCTCGCCGAGGAGAACGCCGCATGCCGGTGGGCGGACCCCCTCGGTGAGGCGGCGGCAACCGCGTTCCTCGTCGCCGCCGGCGTAGCACCGCGCAGGGCCGCGCTTCAGGTGCGGCAGGTCATCGGGCGAGGTCGGGCAGCGGCCGACGGGTGACCTCGTGGGCGTCGTCGGCAGGGAGGCCGAGCATGCGCAGGACCATCTCGGCCAGGTCGGAGGCGGCCTGGTCGCCGTCGAGGTCCGGGCGGTCCAGCCGCAGAGCCACCAGGGACAGCAGGGTGCCGCCCAGGGCGGACAGGGCGGTGGTGGCGTTGCCGCAGGTGAAGCGGCCTGAGGCGATGCCGATCTCCAGGTCGCGCAGGGCGCGTGGGGCGAGGCCGCTGTCGGAGTGGATGTGGGCCAGGCCGCGGTCGCGCAGGATGCGCATGAGTTCCGGGTGGGAGTCGGCCATCCGGGCGGTGAGCCGGAAGCCGGCCGCGACCAGCTCGGCCGGGTCGTCGATGCCTTCCACGCGCTCGTCGATGACCTGCCCGAACTCCTCCAGGGCGTCCGACACCGCCGCGTCGAACAGCTCCGTCTTCGACTCGAAGTGGTTGTAGAAGGACCCGAAGCCGACGTCGGCGCGCTCCGCGATGGCCTGGATGCTCGCGCTGGTGTCCCCGGTCTCCGCGAGGATCTGCCGGGCCGCGCGGACGAGCGCCTGGCGGGTCTCGGCACGGCGTCGCTCGAAGCGGTTCTTGGGCGGGGCTGACGTCGGCATGCGACCCAGTGTAACCGTCGCCACGATGACTCTGCCATTACTGATGAGATCCTCAATTATTTGGGCTGCACCCATTGACGATGAGAAACCGCAGAGTTGATGATTTCCTCATTACGGCAGCGTTACTTGGAGGACACCATGTCCCACATCCCCGTTGACAAGGGCGGTCCTCTGACGCCCCACCAAGACCTCCACAGTGAGCAGGGCGCCCTGCGCGGTGAACACCCCGGACGAGCCCGGAATCCCGTGATCAAAGTGGCGGATCTGGCCTGGCTGGAGTTCGAGAAGCCGGACCTGGACCGGGCCGAGGTGTTCGCCCGCGACTTCGGCTTCGCGACCGCCGCCCGCACCGATCAGGAGCTGTGGCTGCGCGGCACGTTCGCGGGCTCGCCCTGCATGGTCATCCGGCGTGGTCGCGCCTCCCGCTTCCTCGGGCCGGCGTTCCGCGCGGCCGAGCGGACCGATGTGGACCGGCTCGCCGCCGCCGTCGGACACACCGTCCGGGACATCGACGTCCCCGGCGGCGGCCGGTCGGTCGCCCTGTTCGATCCCTCGGGACTCCCGGTCCGGGTGGTGCACTGCGCCGAACCGCTTCCCGCGCTGCCCGGGCAGCAGCCGCTCATCCTCAACACCGGCATCGAAGGCCGTCGTACGAACACCACCCAGCGCCCGCCCCGTGAGCCGTCCCGCATCCAGCGCCTCGGCCATGTGGTGCTGGAGACACGGACGTTCACCCGCACCCTGGACTGGTACCTGGACACCCTTGGCATGATCGTGTCCGACTTCCTGTTCCTGGACGGGCAGCGCGAGCGCGGGCCGACCATGGCGTTCATCCGCTGCGACCAGGGCAGCGTGCCCGTGGACCACCACACCCTCGCCCTGCACCTCGGGCCGGGAACCGGCTACGTCCACTCCGCCTACCAGGTCACCGACCTCGACGCGATCGCCGCCGGCGGCGAGTACCTGGCCGAGCGCGGCTACCAGCGCAGCTGGGGCATCGGCCGGCACATCCAGGGCAGCCAGCTCTTCGACTACTGGCGCGACCCCGACCGCTTCATGCTGGAGCACTTCGCCGACGGCGACCTGTTCTCCTGCGACCTCGAACCCGGCTGGGCGCCGATGTCGGCGAGCGGCCTGGCCCAGTGGGGCCCGCCCGTCACCCGCGACTTCCTGGGCGCCAACCCCTCCCCCGCCAAGCTGCGCGAGGTCATGACGGCCCTGCGCGACGACAACGAACTCGACCCCGCCCGCCTGCTGGGCCTGATGAAAGCGATGAACTCATGAGCATCAACGTGCTGCGCGCCCGTGGGGGCACCTCCCGCTCGAGCGGAGCCGAGAGTGGGGGAGGCTGGTGGGCCGTCCGGGACGACCGCGCCGTCCGCATCGAGACCAAGGCGGTCACGACCGCCGAACTGCTCGCCGACCGGGCCGCCGTCCGGGAGGCCGCCGCCTCCGGCGAGCGCGGCACGCCCGTCGCCGACCTGGTGGCGCTGCCCCCGGTCACCACCCCCTGCCGGGTGGTCGCCCAGATGGTCAACTACCGCAGCCACGCCAAGGACTCGGGCTTCACCGGTGACATACCGCCCACCTTCTTCCGCAAGGCGTCCGGCTCGGTCAGCGGCCCGCACGACACGATCGTCCGCCCCACGCACGTGAACTTCCTCGACTACGAGGTCGAACTCGGCCTCGTCATGGGCGCGACGCTCCCGGTGGGCACGGTTGTGGAGGAGCAGGACCTTCCTTCGTACGTCGCCGGGCTCGTCCTCACCAACGACGTCAGCGCCCGCGACGTCCAGCTGACCAAGACCCAGTTCTACGAGAGCAAGTCCTACCCGACCTTCACGCCGACGGGTCCGTACCTGGCCCTGCTGGAGCCGGAGGACTTCGACCGTCTGATCGACCTGCGACTGCGGCTGTCGGTGAACGGCGTGACGCGTCAGGACCGCACCCTGGCCGACATGATCGTGCGGCCAGCGCAGGCGCTCACCCTGCTCGCCCGTTTCCAGACCCTCGACCCGGGCGACCTGCTGCTGACCGGTACGCCCGGCGGCACCGCCCTGAAGGCCCCGCCCAAGCCGGTCGAGAAGATCGCCGCGCTGCTGCCGCCCGCGCTGAAGTGGAAGGCGTTCTTCAACGGCCAGGCCAAGAACCCCCGGTATCTGCGCGACGGCGACCTCGTCACCGCCACCATCGCCACCCCCGACGGGCGGATCGACCTGGGCGAGCAGCGGACCGCCGTGGCGGACGCGACGTGAGCGCCACCACCCGCAGACCGGTAGTGATCATCGGCGCGGGACCCGTCGGCGTCACGGCCGCGCTCCTGCTCGCCCGGCACGGAGTGCCCAGCCTGCTCCTCGAACGCCACCGGGACCCTTACCCCCTGCCGCGCGCCGTCGTCGTGGACGACGAGGTTCGCCGGATCCTGCAGAGCGTCGGCGTCCACGAGGAGTTCGCCACCATCGCCCGGCCGGCGCCCGGGTTGCGGCTGCTGGACGCCCGGCGCCGCGTGATCGCCGAGTTCCCACGGTCCCTGCACGGCCACCACGGCTTCCCGCAGACCAGCATGTTCGACCAGCCACAGCTGGAACGGCTGCTGCGCGACGCCCTGGCCCGTCGCCCCGAGTGCGAGCTGCGAGGCGGGGTGGAGGTCGTGTCCGTCAGCCAGGACACCGACCGAACGGCTCCGGTCCGGGTCACCTTCCGCCGCGACGGCAGCGACGAGGACGAGCACGTGTGGGCCGACGCCGTCCTCGGCTGCGACGGCGCGGGCGGCATCACCCGCGACGCCATCGGCGCCGTATGGGAGGACCTGCATTTCGAGGAGAGCTGGCGGGTCATCGACGTGCGCACCAGCCTCCCGGTGCGCACCTGGGAAGGCGCCGAGCAGATCTGCAGCCCCACCCGCCCGGCCACCTTCATGCGAGTCGGCGAGGACCGCTACCGCTGGGAGTTCCGGCTGGCCGAGGGTGAGCCCTTGGACGGCCCGGAAGGACTGGAGCGGCTGCACGAGCTGGTGGCCCCCTGGGTCGACCTGCCGTCCGCCGCCCACGGGGGCGGGGACGACGACTTCGAGGTGATCCGGCAGGCGCAGTACACCTTCCGGGCCCGCCTCGCCGACCGGTGGCGCCGTGGACGCGTCTTCCTGCTGGGCGACGCGGCCCACCTCACCCCGCCCTTCATCGGGCAGGGCCTGTGCGCGGGCCTGCGCGACGCCCGCAACCTCACCTGGAAACTCGCCCGCGTCCTTCGGCAGGGCGCGGACGACCGACTGCTGGACACCTACCAGCAGGAGCGCAAGCCGCACGCCCGCCACGTGATCCGTGTCGCGGTCGCCGTCGGCTGGGCCATGACCGGCGGACAGGACCGCGGTGCGGCCCTCCGCCGGGCCGTGGTGGGCGCGGCCTGCCGCATCCCCGGTGTGGCCGCGGCGGTGAGCCGCGACCTCAGCCCCGCACTGACCGCCAATCCGCTGGTACGACGCCGCCCCCGGCTGACCGGCCGCTCACTGGCCGGCACCTTCTGCCCGCAACCGTGGGTGACCGTCGACGGCAGGCGAGAGCGCCTCGACGACATCCTCGGGGACTCCTTCACCGTGCTGACCGCCCTGCCGCCCACGGCACGGATGACGGGCGTGGGCGCGGCCCTGGGCGCGTCCGTGATCCATGTCGGCGACCTGGACGACGACGGCACGCTGGCCGCCTGGCTGTCACGCGGCCGGGCGGACGCCGTCCTGCTGCGCCCCGACCGCGTCGTGATGGACACCGTCCCCACCGGCACCGGCGACTTCACCGACGCCGCCGCCTGGGCTCGCCTGCTGCACACGGCCCGCCGCCCCGCCGAAGCCCGGCCCGCACCCTGACGAGGAACACAACACCATGACCACCCCGCACTCCACGCCCCGTCCGGAGCCCTTCCTGCCGCCCGACCCGAAAGCGGCCGCCGGCAGCCGCATCGTGGACTTCGCCCGCTGGGCCACCCGGCACCAGGGCGCCGAAGGGATATCGGACCCGACCGACTACCAGGCCCTGCACCACTGGTCCGTCACGGACCTGGAAGGATTCTGGGCGGCGGTGTGGGAGTACTTCGGCATCGACGCCACCACTCCGTACGAGCGGGTGCTGGCCGAGGAGACCATGCCCGGCGCCCGCTGGTTCCCCGGCGCCACCCTCAACTACGCCCACCACGCACTGCGCAACCTGCACCCGGACTCCCCCGCGATCACCGCACTGGACGAGACCGGAGCCGCCTACGAGATCACGGGCCGGCAGCTGCGCGCCCAGGTCGCCTCCGTCGCGGCCACCCTGCGCGACCTGGGCGTCGGACAGGGCGACCGGGTGGTCGGCTACCTGCCCAACACCCCCCACGCCGTCATCGCCTTCCTCGCCACCGTCAGCCTGGGCGCGGTGTGGTCCGTGTGCGGCCAGGACTACGCGCCCAAGGCCGCCGCCGACCGCTTCGCCCAGCTCGAACCCACGGTGCTCATCACCGCGGACGGCTACCTCTTCAACGGCGCCCGCCACGACCGCCGCGCCGCCTCCCTCGACCTGGCCGCCGCCCTTCCCACGCTCAAGGCCACGGTCCTCGTGGATCACCTGGGCCTCGCGTGGCCCGCGACCCGGGCCGCGAGGCTGACGGTTCCCTGGGAGGACGCGGCCGGCCGCGCCGAGTACCTCGCCATCGCCCCGGTTCCGTTCGACCACCCGCTGTGGATCGTCTTCTCCTCCGGCACCACCGGGCTGCCCAAAGGCATCGTCCACGGTCACGGAGGAGTCCTGCTGGAACACCTCAAGATCCTCGGCCTGCACTGCGACCTGGGCGTCGGTGACCGCCTGCTGTGGTACACCACCACCCACTGGATGATGTGGAACCTGGTCGTCTCCACCCTGCTGACCGGTGCCGCCACCTGCACCTACGACGGCAGCCCCGCGCCGGTGGCGCGCCCGGACGTCCTGTGGGAGCTGGCGGCCCGCCACAAGGTCACCGTCTTCGGCACCAGTCCCCAGTACCTGCTGGCCATGGCCAAGCTCGGCGTCGAACCCCGCACGCACGACCTGTCGGCGATCCGCGTCATCGGCTGCACCGGCTCCACCCTGCCCGCCTCCGCCTACCCCTGGGTCCGCGACCACGTCGGGGCAGCCGTCCAGCTGGCCTCCACCAGCGGCGGCACGGACGTCGTCTCCGGCTTCGCCGGCAGCGCCCCCACCACCCCGGTGTGGGCGGGTGAACTGTCGGCTCCCAACCTCGGCGTGGCGCTCGCGGCGTACGACGGCGCGGGACAGCCGGTCGTCGACCAGGTCGGCGAACTGGTCGTCACCCGGCCCATGCCGTCGATGCCGCTGTACTTCTGGAACGACCCCGACGGCAGCCGCTACCGCGACGCCTATTTCTCCGCCTACCCCGGCGTGTGGCGGCACGGCGACTGGATCACCCTCACCTCGCACGGCTCGGTGATCGTCCACGGCCGCTCCGACGCCACCCTCAACCGCAACGGCGTGCGCCTGGGCAGCGCCGACATCCACGACATCGTCGAACGCCTCCCCGAGATCGCCGAGGCCCTCGTCATCGGCGCGGAGGAACCCGACGGCGGCTACTGGATGCCGCTCTTCGTGGTCCTCGCCGACGGGGTCGGTCTGGACGAGTCCCTGTGCGAGAAGATCCGCGACGCGATCCGCACCGGCGCCTCACCCCGCCACGTCCCCGACGAGATCCTCGCCGTGCCGGCCATCCCGCACACGAAGACCGGCAAGAAGCTCGAGGTCCCGGTCAAGCGCCTCCTTCAGGGCGCGCCCGCCGAGCAGGTCGTCAATCCCTCCGCGGTCGACGACCCCGACCTGATCGCCCACTTCGCCGGCCTGGGAGCCGAACGCCGCCAGGCCCGTCGTCCGCACACCCCCGAAGGCGCCTCGTGATCCTCTCCGCCTCGCTGACCTGCCTCCTCGCGCTGATCTTCGCCCTGCTGGGCGTGGCCAAGATCCTGGCCCTGGGTCCGATGCCCGAGCTGGCCGCCCACGCCGGCTTCACCACCGCGGCCTACCGGGTCATCGGCGGGCTGGAGCTGGCGGGCGCCATCGGCGTGGCCCTCGGCCCGGTCGTACCGCTGTGCGGCGGCCTGGCCGGTATCGGGCTGCTACTGCTGCTCGCCGGTGCCGTGACCACGCACGTACGCAAGGGCGACGGGCTGACGAAACTCCTCCCCGCGGTGACATGCGCGGCCCTGGTCGCCTGGTGTCTCGTCCTCCTCGCCGGCCTCTGACCCGTTCCGGGGGGCTGCCGGCGGCCACTCGTCCTGTTAGCGAGCCCACGGCGGGGCTGGCAGACTGACTGTGTGGTTCCGCTGATGGTCGCGGCGGATCAGATCGCGTCCTCATCGCTTACCGGCGCCAGTGTGGTATCAGTCTGCGCACTGCTCTTCACCGTCGCGTCGTTCTGGTGGCTCAACGCCCGACAGGGACGCCTGAAGGCGTGGGAACCTCACGCCTTCGCGGCCATCATCCACGGTTCCACGGCACGCCTACGACTGCCGCTCGTCCTGCACAACACCGGTCCCCAACCGATCGTCGTGCAAGACCTCGTCCTGACCTTCCCCGATGAGCCCGCCTCTCATCTGCCCCTCCTGTGGGTGTCCTCCCCGTCCCGGCTCCAACCGGCGCCGGACGAGGAGACGAAGCTGCCCGCCGGATTCGTCGTGCCCGGCAGAGAAGCGCAACAGCTCTTCCTTGAGTTCGAGGCACCGTTCTCCGGATTCCTCCCGGAGGCCCGTGACTACAAGGCCCAGATACAGGTGCGGGTCGGCCACCGCAAGGGCTGGCGCCCCTTGCTGACGTTCAGCTTGAGGGCCGCCAACATCATCGATCCGGATCACTACACCGTCTACAACAACGCACCGGTCGAGCTGACGAAGGAAGACCAGAAAAGAGCGGATGCCGCGCTCCTCGAACTGCTGGAAGAGCACGGGGACGACTCCCCTCCGGGCGGCAGGAGACAGGGAGACCCTCCGCAGGGCGAAGGAGACGCCGACACCAGCCGCTGACATCGCCGTCCGTCCTCTGACGTGGACGGGTCCGACTTGCCGCGAAGGCCGCTCATGACATGACAGCGCTGGGGAGGGAGCGCAAGCTGGGAGAAGTGCGGGGTGACACCCGGCGATGAGTCAGGCCAGGCGAGCCGTATACAGGGCGGCGACGCCCGCCGGAGGGTGCGTCGCTTCTGCCGAGAGAGTGAGAGACGAAAGGTCGCTCATGCCGCAATCCATGCGCGCGCTCGTGGCCGGAGCGGTCGGCGAACCGAACGGTGTCCTGCGGCTGGAGTCCCGGCCTGTTCCCACGCCGGAAGCGGGCCAGGCGCTGATCCGTGTGAAGGCGACTCCGATTCACGCCAGCGATCTGCACGTGGTGCGTGGTCGCTACGGCTTTTCTCCCGAGTTTCCGGATGTCGGGGGGCACATGGAATGCGTGGGCCGTATCGAGGCCCTGGGTCCGGGTACCGAGGGCCTGAAGATCGGCGAGCGCGTGGTGGTCGCCGCCGTTCCTGCCGTACCCGGCCCTCAGATGGCGGGCACCTGGCAGGAATACCTTGTCGCCGCTACGCACCGGCTTCTGCCGGTCCCCCACCATCTGAGCGACTCCAGCGCCTGCCAACTCGCTGTCAACCCGTTGACCGCGCTGCTCCTGGTGGCGCGCGAACTCGACGTACGGCCGGGGGAATGGTTGGTGCAGACGGCGGCGGGCTCCACCGTCGGCCGGCTCGTCATTCAGCTGGCCGGGCATCTGGGCATTCGAACGATCAATGTGGTGCGGCGGCGCTCGGCCGTTGACGAGATCAAGGCGCTCGGTGGTGACGAGGTCATCTGCACCGAGGACGAGGACCTGTTGCGGCGTGTGACCGAAATCGCCGGACCGGCCGGCGTGCGCAAGGCCATCGACTGTGTCGCCGGCCCCGTCGGCGCCCAGGTGTCCCAGGCACTGGCTCCAGGAGGAGAGGTCGCGGTCTACGGCGCGCTCTCCACCCATCGGCAGACCGACCCGGCGGCGCTGACGATTCCGCTGTCGGCACGCTCGGTCATCTACGAAACCAAAGTGGTCCGCGGCTTCTGGCTGAACCGCTGGTTCGGCACCGCCTCACCCGCGGACGTGCTGGACGCGCTGTCCGAGGTTCGCACGCTCGTCACGGATGGAGTGCTGAGCATCCCCCCGGGCCGGCCGTTCCCACTCGAACGCTTCACTGAAGCCATCTCGTTCGCCGAAACACCCGCTCATGGCGCCAAACCACTCTTCGTCTTCGACGACGACCGGGACGAAGACGAGGAGTAGAGGCGAGACTTCGCTGCCGTACCGCCACCGGCGGCGCGTTGCTGTCAGTCGAAGCGGATGTCGCTGAGGTCGATCGAGACCATGACCTGATCGAGCATGGGATGGCCATCGGCGTCGCGGCGGTATGCCCGGCGCTTCGTGGGCAGCGTGATGCCGTCCGCTTCCACACAGTCGTAGACGTACTGCGCGGCGGCGAATCCGCCTGCCACATCGACGTGATAGTCGTGTCGGCGCAGCAGGCGGTCGGCACCGAAGTAGAAGTCCTGGTGGCTGCTGTGGCTGACGATCTCGGGTGGGAGCGTGGCGCGCAGTCCTCGCCACAGTTCGTCCCCTTCCTGCCACGGCGCGATCTCGGTGACCGTGACGCCGGGCATGGCCAGCAGGAACGGCGTGGTGAGGTAGGTCCACAGGGCGTAACCGTTGAAGTAGGCGCGGTCCAGTGCGTCCCAGGGCGTCTCCAGAGTGTGGCCACGGAAGGACGACCGCGGGTCCTCGCGTTCGGCCACCACCCGCCCGTCGAGCTTGTCGATGCTCACCCGTCCGGGCGTGAAGTCCGTCTTCTGGTCCGGGGCGCCGAAGGGTCTGACCGAGGCGTGTTCCTCGTGGAGGAGAACGGTCATCTCGCGCGGCGCGGGATCCTGCGGCAAGCCTTTCACGGCGAACAGATGACCGCCGCTGACAAGGGTGGCTCGCGCCCGGGTCAGCCGGCGCCAGCGTGTGGTCCCGCCGTGCGCTTCGATCGCCTCGCTGAGCAACTCGTTCATGTAGGTCTCCAGAGGCGCGGCGCCCGACGGAACGCCCGGGATGGATATGCAGCCGCTGAGGGTCCGAGCCGGGAGTCACCGGGTGAGCGCGCCCTGGCGACTCCCGTGTTTCAGCGGCCGTAGGGGCCCCGCGGTGAACCGTACTCCGCGACGAGGCCCAACTGGCCCGGTTCGCTGATGGAGGACGGGACCTCCGAGACGATCGACACCGTGCCGATGACCCGTTCCGACGCGTTCTCCGCCTCCTCGGCGGCGGTCTCCAGCCGCTCCAGATCCGCGGCCGCCACGAGGGCGACGAGCGGCTTGCCGTGACGGGTCAGGACCACCTGTTCGCCGCCGTAGACCACGCGGTTGATCAGTTCCGCGAGCTCCGCTCGGGCTTGCGTCACCGGAATCTCATAAGCCATGCTACTGATTCTACGGCCTGTACATCCTGTACATTTGGATCACGTGCCTGAGCCGCTGCTCGGACTCGTCCGGCCGCGTGCGGTGCTGGACCGATCGACAAGGAGATGTGTGACGTTGGGCGGCAACCTGATCCGCTTGAAGGTGTCCAGTGGGCCGCATGCCCTGGTCTTCATCCATCCGGCGAGCGGCTCGGCCGCGTCGTTCCGCGCCCTCCAGCCGCACCTGAGATCGGACTGCTCCGTCTACGCCTTCCACTCACCGGGCATCAACCCCGACCACCCCCGGTCCATCGAGGGCATCGCGGACGCTTATCTGACGCAGTATCTGGAAGCGGACTCCCGCTCCGTCCCCGTCTTCGTCGGCTGGTCCTTCAGCGGGCCGGTGGCTGTGGAGATGGCGCGCCTCGCCGAGGAGCGGGGTGTCGCCCCGGCCGGTGTCATCCTGCTGGACAGCGGGACGCACGAGGTGTTGGGAGCCCGGACCTTCGATCTCGCGACGGAGGTGGGGGGGCTCTTCGGCATCGACCTGTCCGACGCTCCCGACGTCTCCTCCGTGGAGGCGCTTCTCGACCACGCGGCCGCCCTGATCGCCGTTTCCAGCGAGACGCCGGGGCTCACGGGTCAGGACCTGCGCCCGTTCTGGGACACGTACACCTGGTACCAGGGCATCTTCGACGACGGGTGGCGGGCCAAGCCGTGCGCGGCGCCGCTCCTGGTGATCCGGGCGCGCGACGAGAACGGCTGGAACGCGGCACCGGACTGCCTCGGCTGGTCGGAGGTGGTCGGCCGGCCGGTCTCCGTCGCCTGGGCCGGAGGCACGCACTACACGCTGATGGACAACAGCAGACTGGGTGAGATCGCCCTCCTCATCGAGGAGACCGTCCAGAAGTGGACGGCGTGACAGGGCCCCTCCCCGGCTCGCACCGGCTCGTCGGTCCGACCGTCATCACCTCTCATAACGACAGGACGATATTGTGAATTCTGGCAACTTCCATGACTTTCGTGCGCACACGGACCGGTCCGCGGCGGCGCGCTACGTGGTTCCGCGTTTCGTGGAGCGCACCTCCCAGGGCGTCCGCGAGTACGACCCGTACGCGAAGCTCTTCGAGGAGCGCATCATCTTCCTCGGCGTCCAGATCGACGACGCCTCCGCCAACGACATCATGGCCCAGTTGGTGTGCCTGGAGGGCATGGACCCGGACCGGGACATCTCGATCTACATCAACAGCCCCGGTGGCGACATGACCGCCCTCACGGCGATCTACGACACGATGCAGTTCGTGAAGCCCGACATCCAGACGGTCTGCATGGGCCAGGCGGCCTCCGCCGCGGCCATCCTGCTCGCCGCCGGCACCCCCGGCAAGCGCATGGCGCTGCCGAACTCCCGGGTGCTGATCCACCAGCCGGCCGGCTCCACCGGCCGCGGTCAGCTCTCCGACCTGGAGATCATCGCCAACGAGTTCACCCGGATGCGCGAGCAGCTGGAGAACATGCTGGCCAAGCACTCGAACCAGCCGCTCGAGAAGGTCCGCGAGGACATCGAGCGCGACAAGATCCTCACCGCCCAACAGGCCCTGGAGTACGGGATCGTGGACCAGGTCGTGACGCCGCGCAACAGCCACGTGACCCCGTGATGTTCCCGGAGGAGCCCAGGATCCCGGCTCTCACCGAAGCGGAGAGCCAGGTCATCGACAGTTATCTCGCTGTTCTGAAACGCCTCCACAGCGTCAATCCGACGCAGACGACGGGGACGTACACGGCACTCAGGGCCGCGCAGGCGCTCGTGGGCGAGGCGCGGGCGCTGCGGGACGCGCTGGCCACGATGTTCGAGCGCCGGGAGAGCGAGATCCACGTGCGCACCATGGCGAAAGCCCTGCGCTCCCTCGACGGTGACCGCTTCCTCCCGCGCCTGGGACCCGCCGG
Organism: Streptomyces sp. NPDC004658; assembly: GCF_040609555.1. NCBI lineage: Bacteria > Bacillati > Actinomycetota > Actinomycetes > Kitasatosporales > Streptomycetaceae > Streptomyces > Streptomyces sp. NPDC004658. The sequence goes on along the minus strand of NZ_JBEXKG010000029.1, from coordinate 31,166 downwards.
CGAGGGGGCACCTCCCGGCGGTCCCGACTCCTTGTAAGCCTCGCGCGCCCCCACCCCCGGCGGCTCCCACGTCGGGCCGCCGGGAGTGGTGTGCCCGCATGCCACTCCGATTCCACGAAGCCGTGCCCCCGCACCCTGTCCGTCTGTGCGTGGTGAATGTTCGGGTTGTGGAAGTTTTGCAAATTTCGCGCCCCGCCGGTTAATCGGCCGGCGCCCATTCGTCATGCCTCCAGGCCTGTTCGAAGAAGATTCTCCTGGCCCGGTTGACTCTTTACCCCCGCCGGGCTAGAAATGAGTTGATCTTCGTCGGTGGTTGCGACAAACTCGTACCCGACTGCGGCAGGCTAATTCACGACCGAGTCGCTCTCATGGGCAGCCTCTGCCCAATTCACGAAACGGGGATGCGGACATGAACACCGCCAGCGACATTGCGCACTGGCTGAGGCGAAAAATCGGTGAACAGCTCGGGGTGACAATCCATGACACTGACATGGAGACCCAATACCGCGACCTGGGCATCGACTCCGCCGCGATGACCGCCCTTACCGCAGAGCTGGCGACGGAACTCGGGAAGTCCCTTTCTCCCACGCTCGCCTGGCACTTCCCCACCATCGCCCGCCTCGCCGAGGCCCTCGCCGGCGGCACGGACGGACCCGGCCCCGCAGCGGCACCGGCGGACCTGACCGACGCCGCACCCTCCGACGAGCCCATTGCCGTCGTGGGACTTGCCTGCCGCTTTCCGGGGGCGCCGAATGCCGAGGCGTACTGGAACCTGCTGCGTTCCGGCGGTGACGCCGTCACCGGCATACCCCCGGAGCGCTGGAACGCCGAAGCGCTGTACGACGCCGACCCCGCCACCGCCGGAAAGATGAGCACAAGGCGTGGCGGTTTTCTGGCCGACGTGGACGCATTCGATCCGCAGTTCTTCGGAATATCCCCGCGCGAAGCCGTCCAGATGGATCCGCAGCAGCGCATCGCCCTCGAACTCGCATGGAGTTCGCTCCAGGACGCCGGAATACCGCCCTCGTCCCTTCGGGCGGGCAGCACAGGCGTATTTCTGGGGACTTTGTGGAGTGATTACGCGCGGCTTTTCGGGCGCAATCTGGAATCGATAGAGCAGCACACCGCCACGGGCCAGGAACCGAGCATCGTGCCGGCTCGCGTGTCCTACACGCTGGGCCTCCAGGGACCCAGCATCGGCGTCAACACCGCCTGCTCGTCGTCCCTCGTCGCCGTACACCTGGCGTGTCAGAGCCTGCGCTCCGGAGAGAGCGCGCTGGCCCTCGCCGGCGGCGTGAACCTGGTGCTCGCGCCGGAGAGCAGCGCCGCGATGTCGAAGCTCGGGGCGATGAGCCCGCGCGGCCGTTCGGCCGCGTTCGACGCGTCCGCCGACGGATACGTCCGCGGCGAGGGCGGCGGGATCGTGGTGCTGAAGCGGCTCTCGGCAGCCCTGGCCGACGGGGACCGCATCCACTGCGTGATCCGGGGCAGCGCGGTCAACAACGACGGCCCCAGCAACGGCCTCACCGCCCCGAACCCCTCCGCGCAGCAAGCCATGCTCCGCACCGCCTACGAGCGTGCCGGTGTCGACGTCCACGACGTCCAGTACATCGAGACACACGGCACCGGAACGCCGCTCGGCGACCCCATCGAGGCACACGCGCTCGGCACGGTGCTGGGCGACGGACGGCCCGCCGAATCGCCCCTGCTCATCGGTTCCGTGAAGACCAACATCGGTCATCTGGAGGCCGCGGCGGGCATCGCGGGGCTCATCAAGGTGGCCTTGTCGATGCGCCACCGGTCCATCCCCGCCACGCTTCACCACACCCGGCCCAACCCCGACATCGCCTTCGACGCGCTGCGTCTCGCCGTGCCGACCGCCCTCACCGCCTGGCCGGGCGACGGCGACAGGATGCTGGCGGGCGTCAGCTCCTTCGGCTTCGGCGGCACCAACGCGCACGTGGTCGTGGAGGGGCCGCCCGCCAGCCCCGTACAGCTGCTGCCGCTCTCCGCCCCCAGCGAGGAGGAGCTGCGGGAGGCCGCGGACGCGCTGCTCGACGAGGTCGACAAGGATCCGTCGGAATCCGTCCCGGCCTGGTGCGCCACCGCCGGCCTGCGCCTGACCGCACACCCGTACCGAGCCGCGGTGACCGTTCGCGACCGGGCCGGCCTGCGCAGAGCGCTGAAGGACATCGCGTCCGGCGCCGGTGCCGGTGCCGCGGTCGAGGGCCCCCGTCTCGCCTTCGTGTTCTCCGGGCAGGGCTCGCAGTGGTGCGGCATGGGCCTCGAACTGCTGCACACCGAACCCGCCTTCCGCGAGACGCTGCTGGAGTGCGACCGCCTCGTCCGCGCCCACGCCGGCATCTCGGTCGTCGAGGAGCTGAGGCGTGACGCCGACGCGTCCCGGCTGGACGCCACCACCGTGATGCAGCCGGCCGTCTTCGCCATCCAGGTCGCCCTCGCGGCGCTGTGGCGCTCCTGGGGCATCGAGCCGGACGCCGTCGTGGGGCACAGCCTCGGCGAAGTGGCGGCCGCGCACGTGGCGGGCGCTCTGCGCCTGGAGGACGCGGTGCGCGTGGTGTGCGAGCGCAGCCGCCTCATGGAGCGCATCGAGGGCCAGGGCGCCGTGGCGGTCGTGGACCTCTCCTTCGCCGAGGTACGCGACCTCCTCGCCGACCACCCCGGCCTCTTCCCCGCCGGGGCGAACAGCACCAGGAGCTCCGTGATCTCGGGAGACGCCAGGGCGCTCGACGAGTTCCTGGCGGAGCTGCACCGGCGCGGTGTCCGCTGCCGCCGGGTGAACATGGGCGTCGCCTCCCACAGCGGTCAGTGCGACCCTCTCCTGCCGGAACTGCGCGAGGCTCTGTCCGGTGTACGGCCGTCGCAGGCCGGTGTCCCGGTCATGTCGTCGGTGACCGCCGACTTCATCGAGGGAGGCCGGCTCGACGCCGCCTACTGGGTGCGCAACCTGCGCGAACCCGTGCTCTTCGCACCGGCGGTCGAGCAGCTCCTCGAGGCGGGTTACGAGCACTTCCTGGAGGTCAGCCCGCACGCCGTGCTCACCGGCTCGGTGGACGTCATCGCCGAGGACCTCGGCAGGCCGGCCCGTTCCCTGGCGTCCCAGCGCCGTGGACAGGACGCGCGTGAAGTCATGCTGAGCACCCTCGGCGCGCTGTACCGCGCGGGCCGCGCCGTGGCCTGGCGCCCCGTCTACCCGGCGGACCTGACGCTCGTCGGCCTTCCGCCGGCGGCGGAGCGGCTCGCCGTACCGGTGGCGGAGGAGCCACTCGTCCGCACCCTCGCACTGAGCGCCCACTCGCTGCCTGCCCTGCGGCAGCTGGCCCGTGAGACCGGAGAGCTGCTGACCGGACCGGCGGCGCGCGTCGACCTCGACGACCTGTGCCACACCGCGGCGCTCGGCCGCGACCACCACGCGCACCGTGCGGCGGTGGTGTTCGCCTCCTCCGGTGAACTCCGCGACCGGCTCCGGGAACTCGCCGCGGGGCGCGCGACCGACGGCCTGGTCATGGGCAGGGCCCGGCGCGCCACCTCCGGACCCGTGTTCCTCTTCTCGGGCCAGGGAGCCCAGGCCGCCCGTATGGGCTGTGAGCTGTTCGCCCGCGAGGCGGTCTTCCGGGACGTCGTCGAGCGGTGCGACCGGTGGCTGGCGGAGACGGCGGGCTGGTCGCTCATCGACGAACTCCGGAAACCCGAGACCTCCTCCAGGATCGACGAGACCGAGATCACCCAGCCCGCGCTGTTCGCCCTCCAGGCGGGCCTCGCCGCACTCCTGCGCTCCTGGGGCATCCACCCGGCCGCCGTCGTCGGACACAGCGCCGGCGAGATCGCGGCCGCCCACTGCGCCGGAGCCCTCACTCTGGAGGACGCGCTCGGCGTCGCGCTCCACCGGGGCCGCATCCTGCAACGGGCCACCGGAACCGGCCGCATGGCGGCGGTGGGCCTCGGAGCGCGCGAGGTGGCGGAACTCCTGGCCGGCCGACCGGGCGAGGTGTCCGTCGCAGCCGTCAACGGCCCCCGTACGACGCTGGTGAGCGGCGACACCGAGGCCCTGCGGGCGCTGCTCGACGACCTCCCGCCCGCCGTCTTCCGGCGGATGCTCCGCGTCGGCTACCCCTCGCACAGCCCCCGGATGCGCGCGTACCAGGAGGAACTCGGCCGTCTGCTGGCGGACATCCGGCCCCGGGCGGGCGATGTCCCGGTGTTCTCGACCATCGACGCCGGCTTCTTCCCGGGCGAGCACTTCGACGCCGCGTACTGGGTCCGGACGATCAGCGAGCCCGTACGGTTCTCGGAGGCCGTTGACGCGCTCGCAGCCGAAGGACACCGCGCCTTCGTGGAGCTCGGACCCCATCCGGTCCTGGTCGCCCCGGCGACCCAGTGCCTGGAGGAGGCGGGCCACGACCCCCTCGTCGTCCCCACGATGCGCCGGGGAAGCGGGGAGTGCCAGGCGCTCCGGGAAACGGCCGCCACCCTCTGGGCCCATGGGCAAGGCGTGGACCGCAAGGCCCTGCGGTCCCGGCCCGGTCGCCTGGTCACCACACCGGAGCACCCCTGGCAACGGGACAGGTACTGGATCGACCCCGCGCCGATCGGTACGGCGGCGGCACCGCACGGAGCCGCACGGGAGCTGCCGGAGCTGCTGGAGCGACTGGCCCACGGCGACGTGGAGCGCGTCACCGACGAGCTCGCTCGGCGGGGCGTGTTGTCGCCGGACGAGATGCGGCTCCTGCCCAGGATCCTCGAGCGCCTGGCGTCGTCGCCGGCGGAGGACGACACCGGCGACTGGCTGCACGAAGTCGTCTGGCACGACAAGCCGCTGTCGGCCCCGGCGAAGGCCGCCGGCCCGGGCAGCTGGGTCGTCCTCACCGACGACCCCGAGGGTGCGTTCGCCGGCTCGGTGGCGCGCGCGCTCCGCTCGGCCGGGCAGGAATGTGCCCTGGCACGGACCCCGGCGGAGCTGCCGCGGGCCCTGAGGGAGGCGACCGCCCCCTGCCGCGGCGTGGTCCACCTCGCCGGTCCCGAGGAGACGTCCGCGCTCCAGGAGGCGTCCGCGCTCGAGGAGGCGCTGGAGCGCTCGCTGCGTCCGGCTCTGGCCACCGTGCGGACGCTCGCTTCCTGGGAGGGACGCTCGGCGCCGCTCCTGTGGCTCGTCACGTCGGGCGCCCAGCCCGCGGGCGAGCAGCCGGGCGAGGGCCGGGCAGCCGACGGGAGAAACGTTTCTCATGGTGCGCTGTGGGGCTTCGGCCGAGTGGTCGCGCTCGAGCACCCCGAGGTGTGGGGCGGACTCGTGGACCTCGACCCGGCGCCGGCCGACCCCGCACGGGCGGCGGACGCGCTGGTGCGGGAACTCCTCGCCGGAGACGGCGAGGATCAGATCGCCTTCCGTGACGGCTCGCGCCGCGTGGCGAGGGTGGCTCGGACGGCGAGCGCGGCACAGGACGAGTCCGGCAGCCGCGCACGGCGGTCCCGGATCCGCCCGGACGGCTCCTACCTGATCACCGGAGGTCTCGGCGGCATCGGCCTCGTGGTCGCCCGCCGACTGGTCGCCGCCGGAGCCCGCCACCTGGTGCTGCTGGGCCGTCGGGCACCGGACGCGGACGCCCGCGCCGCGCTCGCCGAGCTGACCGCGTCCGGCGCGACCGTGGATGTCGTGCAGGCCGACGTCACCCGCGCCGATGACGTGCGGAGCGTCATCGGCACCTTCGGACGGCACCGTCCCGTGCTGCGCGGCGTCTTCCACGCGGCCGGTGTCCTCGACGACGGGACACTTCTCCAGCAGGACTGGGACCGGTACCGGGCGGTGCTGGCCCCCAAGGTGATCGGCGCGCACCACCTGGACCTGTGGACGCGAGACCTGCCGCTCGACTATTTCGTGCTCTTCTCGTCGTTCGTCGCCGTCCTCGGTTCCCCGGGGCAGGGCGGCTACGCGGCGGCGAATGCCGCACTGGACAGCCTGGCCGACCGCCGCGTCGCGCTGGGCCTTCCCGCCACGAGCGTCAACTGGGGGCCGTGGGAAGGCGTCGGCATGACGGACTCGGCCGCCGCGGCTCGGTACCGCTGGAGCGAACGCGGGGCCCGAACGATCACCCGCGCCAAGGGTGCCCGTCTGCTGGACCGGATCCTGGAGCACCCCGCACCCGGGACGGGCGTGTACGCGGTCGACTGGGCGACGTACGCCGACTGGCTGCCCGCCACGGCCAACCGCGGCCTGCTCGCTCTCGTACACGCGCCCTCGGCCGAAACGGCTGCCGGAAGCAGCGCGGGCAGCACAGGAAGCGCCGCATGCGCCGGGAGCGCCGCCGTGGGAGACGAGCACGCCGACGCCGGACACCCGCTGCCGGACCGGCTCGGCTCGCTCGAACCCGCGGACCGGCTGGAACACCTGGTCGCGCACCTGGCCGCCCACGTGGCCGACATCGCGGGCTTTCCCGCGCACCACGCCGTGGACCCCGACACGGGCTTCTTCCAGCTCGGCATGGACTCACTCATGAACCTGAAGCTGGTGAGTCGCCTGCGCGAGGACCTGGGCGACCGGATCACCGTGACCGGGACGCTGCCCTTCGACCACCCGACCTGCGCCTCCCTCGCCGCCCACCTCCTCGACGAGCTGGGACTCACCCCCAAGGACGAGACGGAGCCGGACGCGGAGGACGCCGGCGTCGAGGAGCTGCTGGCCGAAGTGGAGCGCCTCTCCGCTGACGAGGCGGCCCGCTACCTGGACGAACTCACCTTGGGAAACGAGCCCGGAAGGGACCAGACGCATGAGTAGCATCACCGAGCGCATCGCGGCGCTCCCGGCGTCCCAGCGGGCCCTGCTGGAGGAACGCCTCCGGCGGCAGCGGAACGCCGCGGAACCCACCTCCGCCCCCGAGCCGGCCGACCGCACGCCCCTCGTTCCCGAACCGATCGCCGTCGTGGGCATGGGGTGCCGCTTCCCCGGCGGGGCGCGCGACCCGGAGTCCTTCTGGAAGCTGCTGAAGTCCGGGACGGACGCCACCTCGACCGTCCCCGCAGGGCGCTGGGACGCCGACGCCCTGCACGACCCGGAAGGAGCCCGGCCCGGCACCGTACGGTCGAAGCGCGGCGGCTTCCTCGACGCGATCGACACCTTCGACGCCGAGTTCTTCGGCATCCCGCCGCGCGAGGCGGAAACCCTCGACCCCCAGCACCGGCTGCTGCTGGAGGTCACCTGGGAGGCCCTCGAGAACATGGGGCAGCCGCCCACGGCGCTCCGGAACACCGCGACAGGAGTCTTCGTCGGCATCGGCATCGACGACTACAAGCTTCTGCAGACCGCCGACCTGTCACGCATCGACGGGCACATGGGCACGGGCAACCTCTTCTGCGCGGCCGCCGGACGTCTGTCGTACCTGCTCGGTGTGCGCGGCCCGTCCCTCGCCATCGACACCGGCTGCTCGTCCTCGCTGGTGACGGTCCATCTGGCGATGCAGAGCCTGCGGTCGGGCGAGTGCGACCTGGCCCTCGCCGGTGGCGTCCACCTCATGATCGCGCCGGAGATGAACGTCTATCTCTCCCAGGCCGGCGTCCTGTCGCCGGAGGGCCGCAGCCGCGCGTTCGACGCGTCGGCCGACGGATACTCCCGGGGGGAGGGCGCCGGGATGGTCGTCCTCAAGCGGCTGTCGGACGCCCGGGCAGCGGGGGACACGGTGCTGGCCGTGCTCCGCGGCTCCGCCGTCAACCACGGGGGCCGCGGCAGCGGCCTCACCGTCCCCAACGGCAGCGCCCAGCAGGAGCTGGTCGAGACCGCCCTGAAGGCGGCCGCCGTGGAGCCCGCGGAGGTCGACTACGTCGAGACCCACGGCACCGGCACCCCGATCGGTGATCCCATCGAAGCCAACGCCCTCGGTGCCGTCCTCAGGCGTGGCCGGACCCCCGACCGCCCTCTCCTCATGGGCACGGTCAAGACGAACATCGGCCACCTGGAGGCGGCGGCGGGCATAGCGGGCCTCATGAAGGTCGTCCTCTCGCTGCGTCACGAGGAGATACCGGCCCACCTCCACCTGCGGGACCGCAACGACCGCATCGCCTGGGACGACCTGCTGCTGGACGTGGTCACCGAAGCACGGCCGTGGCCCCGTACCGGCCGCCCCCGCAGGGCGGGAGTGAGCTCCTTCGGGATCGGCGGCACCAACGCCCATGTGATCGTGGAAGAGGCTCCGCCCGCCCCGGCGCCGCCTTCCGCGGCCGGTGCCCGGGAACGGTCGCACCACCCCGTGGCACTGTCCGCCCGCGACGGGGCCGCTCTGCACCGCTTGGTCGAGCGTTACCGCGACCACTTGGAACGGCACCCGGACCTGCCGTGCGCGGACGTGGCGTATGCGGCCAACACCGGACGCGCTCATTTCGCCCCGCCGCACCGCGCCCTCTTCGTCGCGTCGGACACCGAGGACCTCAGGGCCCAGCTGTCGTCGTGGCAGGCGCAGGCGGCGAGCACGCCGGGCGCGAGCCCTGACCAACCGGGCGCCGCCGGCCGCGACTTCCGCACCGCGTTCCTCTTCACCGGGCAGGCGTCGCAGTACTTCGGCATGGGCGCGGGGCTGTACGACAGCCAGCCGGTCTTCCGCGAAGCCCTCGACACCTGCGCCGAACTGCTGCGCGACCGCTTCGGGTGGTCCCTGACCGATGTGCTGTACGCGCCGGACGGTGACCGGTCGCTGATCGACCGCACGCGGTACGCGCAGCCTGCTCTCTTCTCCGTCGCCTACGCCCTGGTGTCCCTGTGGAAGGCGTGGGGCATCACCCCGTCCGTCGTTCTCGGGCACAGTGTCGGCGAGTTCGCGGCCGCCTGCGCCGCCGGAGTCCTGCGGGTCGAGGACGCGCTGACGCTGGTCGCCGAACGCGGCCGGCTCATGGCCGAACTGCCGGGGCACGGGGCGATGGCCGTCGTCATGGCGGACGAGCCGACGGTGGCCGGGATGCTCGCGCCCTACGCGGGACGGCTGAGTGTCGCGGCCGTCAACGGTCCGCTCCAGACGGTGGTCTCGGGCCCCGTCGACGACGTGGACGCCCTCCTCGGGGCGCTGCGCGCCCGGGAGGTGACCGCTCGTCGGCTCACCGCCTCGCACGCCTTCCACTCCGCGCTCATGGAGCCCATGCTGGAGCCGTTCGGCGCCCTGGCCGCGGGCGTGCCCCACAGGCAGGGCGGAACCCCGCTCATCTCCACCGTCACGGGCGGGCGGGTCGACGGCGCCGACATGGCCGGGAACGACTACTGGCGGCGCAACGCCCGCGACACGGTCCGGTTCCTTCCCGCCGTCCGGGCGCTGCTGGAGCGGCGGTTCGACGCGGCCCTGGAGATCGGTCCCGAACCCGTCCTGACCCGTCTGGTCACCCGGCAGGGCCTGGACCCCCGCGCGGACCGGCTCTGGCTGCCGTCCCTGTCCCGCCACACCGACGACTGGCAGCAGATCCTCCAGACCCTCGGGAGCCTGTACGAGGCCGGCGCCGACGTCGACTGGCACGCCGTCGACGCCGGGTTCCACCGGAACAGGGTGCCGCTGCCGACCTATCCGTTCGCCCGGACGCGTTACTGGAGGGACACGCGCGACTCGGGGAGCAGGGGAGCCGCACGAACCGCCGGCGTGGGGCGTCCGGCCGCTTCCGACTCTTCGGCCGGTACGCCGGTCTTCCCGGGTACGCGGCTGAACTCGCCCGCGCTGCGCGACACGGTGTTCCACAACCGGTTCACCGCCGGCTCCCCGGCCTTCCTCGCCGACCACGTGCTCTTCGGCGAGGTGGTCGTCCCGGCGGCGTCCCACCTGGCCATGACCGTCGCCGCCGTGGTGCGGGGCGGCCCTAAGGGCGCGGGCGTCCTGCTGGAAGGGGTCTCCTTCCCGCACGCCATGACCGCCGACGACGCCGGCCGGGACGTACAGCTGATCATCGAGGGCGACGACGGGCCGGACGCCCGGGCCTTCAGCGTGGTCAGCGCCCCCGCCGGGGAAACGGGCGGGCAGAGCTGGACCACGCACGCCAGCGGCACGGCGCGCGTGTCCTCGGGACCCGGCACGGCGGACCGCGCGCGGGCACTCGGTGAGCTGTTCGGCGAGCGGGGCCGACGCCTCGACGGCACCGACTTCTACGCCGCGATGCGCGCGAGCGGCGCCGAGCTGGGGCCCGGCTTCCGGTACATCGACGAGGTGAGGTGCCGTCCCGGAGAGGTCCTGATCCGGATGCTCCCGCCCGAGCGGCACGACCCGGACGGTGACTTCCTCCTGCCTCCGGGGCTGGTCGACTCCTGCGTCCAGGCCGTGGTGGCTCTGGTGTGGGCCGCTCGGCCGGACGAGGAGCTGGGCGTGCGGGTGCCCATCCGCCTGGACGGTCTGAGGTATCGGCAGGCACCGCCGCACGCGCCCCTGTGGTGCCACGTGCGGGAGCGGGCGGACCAGAGCCCCGGCGGCGACACGGTGGTGGCGGACCTGCTGCTGGCCGACGAGGACGGCAACGTCCTTCTGGAGATGGAGGGTATGTGGCTGCGCCGGGTGTCGGCGGAGACACTGCTGCGTCGGGACGCCGCCATCGTCCGGCAGCCCGCGTGGGAGGCCGCGGAGGCCCCCGACGTCTCCCCGGCCGGTACGCCGCCCGCGGACTGGCTGGTGCTGGGCGAGCGCCGGGGCGTCGGAGCCGCGCTGGCCGCACGACTGCGCGCCCACGCGCGGCGGGTCACCCTCGTCGAGGCCGGCGCCCGCGAGGACGCGGACATCGCCGCGCTCGTACGCGAGGGGGAACAGGCGGCCGGGGAGCGGCCGTTGAACGTCGCCTTCCTGTGGGGGCTGGACGAGCCGGGGGAACTGGGCCACGAGCTCACGGCCGACCACGTCGACGACGCCCAGGCCCGGGGATCCGCCGCGCTGCTGTCCGTCCTGCGGGAGCTGGGCAGCACCGGGCGCGAGGCGCGGGTCCTCGTGGCGACCCGCGGCGCGCAGTCACCGTCCGTGCACCCGGCCGGCGTCGTCCACGCTCCGCTGTGGGGCTTGGCGGCCATCGCGAACGCCGAGAACCCCGACGTACGCTGCGTGCTCGTCGACCTGGACCCGCACGGGGAAGCGACGGCCGAGCGCGAGGCCGAGGCGCTCCTCGCGGAGGCGCTGCGGTCTGTCCCCGACGACCGTGTCGCCTGGCGGGACGGGCGGCGCCACATCGCCGTGACGACGGACGTACCGCCCGCGTCGTACGACAGCGCCGGCGTACCGGAGCCGGTCCGGGCGGACGGTACGTACCTGGTGACCGGCGGGCTCGGGGCGCTGGGCCTGCACACGGCGGACTGGCTCGTCCGGCGCGGGGCCCGGCACCTCGTCCTGGTCGGGCGCCGGGCACCCTCCGAGGGCGCGCGGTCCGCCATCGGCCGGTGGCGGCGGGCGGGAGCCCAGGTGCTGGTCCGCCAGGCCGATGTCGCCGATTTCGACGCGGTCGAGAGGATCCTCGCCGAGCTGGAGGGCTCCATGCCGCCGCTGCGCGGGGTGGTTCACGCGGCTGGGGTGCTGGACGACGGGAGCCTCCAGCGGCAGACCGCGGACCGCCTGCGCGCCGTGATGGCTCCGAAGGCGCGCGGCGCGTGGAACCTGCACCTGCTGACCCGCGACACCAAGCTGGACTTCTTCGTCCTCTACTCCTCCGTGGCCGCGCTCATGGGCTCACGCGGCCAGAGCGGGTACGCCGCCGCCAACGCCTTCCTCGACGCTCTCGCCCACCACCGGCGGTCCCTCGGACTGCCCGGCACGAGCGTGGCGTGGGGGCCGTGGAGCGGCGCCGGCATGGTGGCGACCCTCGACGAGCCCGCCGGCCGGCGAGTGCGGGAGAGCGGCTTCGGCATGCTCCGACCGGGACCCGCGATGCGGGCCCTGGAGGACCTGCTGCGGTCGGGGATCCCGCACGCGTACGTCCATGCCGGCGACGCGACCGGTGAGCGCCCTGATGAGCGGCCCGCGGCCGCGCGGCCGGCCGGGACGGGTGCCGCGGCCGGGCAGACCGTCTACGACCGCCCCGCCACGCTCGGGCCCGCGCTCCCGCCGCGGAACGCGACCGAGGCGGAGCTGGTGGCGATCTGGGAATCACTGCTCGGCATCCACCCCATCGGCGTCGAGGACGACTATTTCCGGCTCGGCGGCGACTCCATCACCAGCCTGCGGATCATCAGCAAGGCCAAGCAGGCCGGGATCCGTCTCAGCGAGGCCGACTTCTTCGCCCACCCGACGGTGGCCGGGCTGGCGAGGCTCGCGGCCGCTTCGGCGAGTACCGCTTCGGCACAGGCCGGGGCACCTGAGGGCACCGGCGTCCCGCAGAGCCATCTGGCCGAGGACGACCTGCGGCGGCTGCTGTCCCGTATCGGTGCCACCGGGGCCGGCGACGGCGGCGGGGATGCCGGCCGCGGTGATGACAGCACCGGCGACGACAGCCCCAGAGACCACAGCGACACAGAAAGGCGAAGCCGGTGACGGCGAGCATCGAGGGCGTACACCCCCTCTCCCCCTTGCAGCAGGGCCTCCTGTACCACACCGTCCGCGACCCGGGGACGTCCTTCTACGTCGACCAGATCATCCAGACACTCGACGGCGACCTGGACACCGACGCCCTGGAACGGGCCTGGCAGCGGGCGGTCGACCGGCACACCATCCTGCGGTCCTCGTACCACTGGGAGGAGATCGCCGAGCCCGCGCAGGTCGTCCACGCCCGTGGTACGGCGCGTATCGAGCGGCACGACTGGCGGGACACAGGGCAGGCCCGTGGCGTCGAGGAGCGCCTGGAGGAGTTCCTGCGCCGTGACCGGCGCCAGGGGTTCAGCCTGGACCGGGCGCCCCTCTTCCGGCTGCACCTGATCCGAGTCGCCGACCGGCGGCACGTGTTCGTCTTCCGCTACCACCACATCCTGCTGGACGCCTGGTCGGCTCTGATGCTGCTGGAGGAAGTGCTCTCCGCGTACGACCACTTGGTGCGGGACCTGCCCCTGGCCTCCCCGGCCGTACGGCCGTACCACGACTACGTCGCCTGGGTACGCGGTCAGGACATGAGCCGGGCGGAGGAGTTCTGGCGCGGGGAGCTGGCCGGGTTCCGGCCCGCCCCGCTCCCGGTGGCCGAGCCCGTGGCCGGGCCCGCCCGGGAGGACACCGGCCGGGAGAATCCCGAGCTGTCGCTGGTGCTCGCACGGGAGACGGGCGACGCCCTGCGACGGCTCGCCCGCGAGCACCGGCTGACTCTCAGCACCGTGCTCCAGACCGCCTGGGGCCTGCTGCTGAGCCGGTACACCGCCCAGCAGGACGCGGTGTTCGGGATGACCATGACGCACCGGCCGGCCGAGCTGGACGGAATCGAGGACACCCTCGGTCTGTTCATCAACACGCTGCCGTTGCGGACACGAGTCGCTCCGCACCGTCCGTTCGCCGAGTCATGCGCGCGGGTCCAGGCGGCGCAGGCGAGGGTGAAGGGCTTCCTGGCCAGCCCGCTGGCGGACGTCCAGCAGTGGAGCGACGCCGCACCGGGCGAGCCGCTGTTCGAGAGCATCATGACGATCCTGAACGTCCCCCGGATCACCAGCCTGGGCAGCCGCACCGGCGAACTGGAGGTCCGGCGCGGCGAGTACCGGTACCACACCAACTACCCGTTGGCCGTCCTCGTCATCCCCGACGAGGAGATCACCCTGCGCATCGGGTACGACCCGGCCCGCTTCGAGGCAGCCGTCGTCGAGCGCATGCTGGGACACTTCGCCACCATCCTGGAGACGGTCGCCGCCGATCTCACCATCCCGGCCGGCCGGATTCCCCTGCTGACCGCCGGGGAGCGGGAGCTCATCGAGCAGTGGGGCGACGGCGGGCCTGTCGAGCCGCGGCCCGGCCTGTGCGCCCACCACCTGATCGAGCGGCAGGCGCGGCGGTCACCGGACGCGCCGGCGGTCGCCTTCGGGGAAGAGGTCCTGACCTACCGGCAGCTCGACGAGAGGGCCAACCAGCTGGCGCGTCTGCTGCGCGAACACGGCATCGGGCCGGAAACCCGGGTCGGGCTCTGCCTGGACCGCTCGGTCGGCCTCGTGGTGGCGTTGCTCGCCGTCCTGAAGGCGGGCGGCGCATTCGTACCGCTCGACCCCGCCTACCCGGCGGAACGCCTCGACTTCATGAGCCGGGACGCGGAGCTCTCCCTCCTGCTGACCAGCAGTACGGCACGAGGGCACCTTCCCGCGACGCTCGGTGTGCCCGCCGTCCTGCTGGACGAGCAGGCCGAGGAGATCGAGCGGTACGGCACGGAACCGCTCTCCGCCGGCATCAGGCCCGGCAACCTCGCGTACGTCCTCTACACCTCGGGATCGACCGGGCGGCCCAAGGGCGCCCTCATCCCTCACGAGGGGTTGGTGAACAGCTGCCTCGCACAGCACGACGCGTTCGGCGTCACGCCCGAGGACCGGGTACTGCAGTGGGCCTCCCCGAGTTTCGACGCGTCGGTGTTCGAAATTTTCCTCGCCCTGGGGACGGGAGCGGTCCTCCTGCTGGCCTCCCGGGAGGACGTCATACCGGGCCCGGGCCTCGTCGACCTGCTGGAGCGTGAGCGCGTCACCTGCCTGGTCATGCCCCCTTCCGCGCTCGCCGCCCTCCCGCTGGAGGCACCCGAGCGGTTGCCCCTGCTGCGCACCATCGTGCTCGGCGGCGAATCGATCTCCCCGGCCCTGCTGAGCCGGTGGTGTCCGGGGCGACGGGTCTTCAACGTGTACGGACACACGGAGACGAGCATCTGGGCCACGGTGGAGGAGTGCTCGGCCGACGGGCGTCCGCCGTCGGTCGGCCGGCCGATCCCCGGCATCCGGCTCCACCTGCTGGACAGCGCCGGCCAGCCCGTTCCCGTCGGCGTCCCCGGTGAGCTGTGCCTGGGTGGCGTCGGTGTCGGCCGCGGCTTCCTCAACCGCCCCGGCCTCACCGCCGAGCGCTTCCAGCCCGATCCCTTCTCCGGTGTCCCCGGGGCCCGCCTCTACCGGAGCGGGGACCTGCTGTGCCGGCGTCCCGACGGGCGTCTCGACTTCGTCGGCAGGGCCGACGGGCAGGCCAAGATCCGGGGCCTGCGCATCGAGACGGGAGAGGTGGAGAGCGCCCTGCTGGAGCACTCGGCCGTGAAGGACGCCGCCGTCCTGGTGCGCGACAGCGCCACCGGCGGGGACGGAGGAACGGGAGCGGACCAGCGGCTCATCGCGTACCTCGTCCTGCGGCCGGGAGAGGCACCGGTGGAGGACGAGTGGCGCCTCTTCCTGCGCCGGACCCTGCCGGACTACATGGTGCCCAACTCCTTCGTCGTCCTGGACTCCCTGCCCCTGACCGCCAACGGCAAGCTGGACCACGCGGCCCTGCCGGCGCCCGAGCGCCGGGTGCCGGACAACCGGCGGGCGGAGCCCCTCACCCCGCTGGAGAGGCGGGTGGCCGAACTCTGGGCGCAGGTACTCGGCCTGGACGGTGTCGGCGCGCACGAGGACTTCTTCGCTCTGGGCGGCAACTCCATCAAGGCCACCCGTATCGCCTCCCGCGTACGCCAGGAATGGCAGGTCGACTTCTCCGTGCGCGCGGTACTGGAGGGCGGAACCGTCGCTGCCTGTGCGGCCGCGATCGAGCAGGCGCGGGAACCGGCGCGGCCCTGAGCCTTGGCCGGCCGTCGCCCCGCACCCCCACGCCTCACCGAAGCGCACCCGCGCACCAGTACTCCCATGCTTCCGCACTTCCCGAAAGGACCGTATGAGCACCAAGGCTGACGATCCAGGTGTGCTGTTTCCCTTCGGCGCCCCCGACCCCGAGGCCCCGGTCCGGGTCTTCTGCCTCCCGTACGCGGGCGGTGGCGCCGGTCTCTACCGGGCGTGGAGCGGCCGGAGCGTCCCGGAGGCGGTGTTCGTACCCGTACAGCTGCCGGGACGCGAGAACAGGTTCCACGAGCCGCCGGAGCAGGATTTCGACGCGCTCGCCGAGCGTCTTGCCCGAGCCATCGCTCCGTGGACGGGCGAGCGCTACGCCCTCTTCGGGCACAGCATGGGCGGCCTGCTCGCCCACGAACTCACGCACCGCCTGCACGAGATGACCGGGCACCACGCCGAGCTGCTCGCCGTGTCGGCCTGCGCGGCGCCCGACCTGGAACGTCCCGACTGGCGCATCCACGATCTGCCGAGGGACGAGTTCGTCAGGGAAATGCGGCGGCTCGGCGGCACCCCGCAGGAGGTGTTCGAGGACGAGGACCTCCTCGACCTCTGCCTCCCGCGCATCCGCGCCGACTTCTCGGTGCTGGCGAGCTACCGCCACCGCCCCCGGGCGCCGCTGCCCGTGCCGGTCACGGCCCTGTGCGGTACGCGCGATCCCCAGGTTCCCGTGTGGTCGGCGGAGAAGTGGCGCGACCACACGGCGCGCGACTTCACCCTGCACCTCGTGGACGACGACCACTTCTTCGTGCACCGGCACGAGCGGGTCGTCTTCGAGCACATCACCGACGGGCTGCGCAACGTGCGCGTCTGACGACACCCCCGTACCGACAACGGAAAACGGATATGAGCAGACCCCTGGACGAGCCGGAGCCGAGCTCCTCCTTCGTCGTTCTGCGGAACGACGAGGACCAGTACGCGCTGTGGCCGGCTTTCACGGAGATCCCCGGCGGATGGACGGTCGCGCACGCGGAAAGCGACCGGCGGACCTGCCTGGAGCACATCGAACAGCAATGGACCGACATGCGTCCGAAGAGCTTGGTGAACACGACGAAGAGGGATGTGGCATGAGCAGGGCGACTGTGACGATGACCGAGGTCTACAACCACGCCTTGGCGGCTTCGGCGATCAGCGCGGCATGGGAGGTCGGGATCTTCGACGCGCTGCGGGAGGCGGGCTCCTTGGACGCCGACGCCTTCGCCGCGAAGCGAGAGCTGGACGCGGGCTCGGTGCGTGAGCTGTTCCGGGCGCTGGCCGCCGCCGAAGTGGTCCGCCGGGAGGGCGGCACAGTGCTGCCAGGCCCGAACTTCGAGGAGGCGGACCACTCCAAGTCGCTGTTCCACTGGATGACCCGGGGCTGCGGCGAGTTGTTCAGCACGCTCCCGGACCTGATACGAATCGAGAACAGGAGCGGCGCCTTCTACCGGCGTGACGCCGCGGCGATCAGCGTCGCCTGCCGCGAGATCAACGCCGAGTGGTGGGACCCGGTGTTCTGGCCGGTGGTGAGCGAACTCGACTACACCTGCGTGGCCGACCTCGGCTGCGGCAGCGGTGAGAGGCTGATCAAGCTGGCCCAGGCCAGGCCGGGCGTGCGCGGTCTCGGCATCGACGCCGCCGACGGGGCCATAGAGGTCGCCACCAAGGCGGTGGCGGAGGCCGGTCTCGCGGACCGCATCAGCATCACGCGGGGAGATGCCACCGCGCTCGAACCGCGCGCCGAGTACGCCGGAGTCGACCTGCTCACCTCGTTCATGATGGGCCACGACTTCTGGCCCCGCGCCGAGGCGGTCGCGTCGTTGCGGCGCATCCGGGAGGTGTTCCCCGACCTGAAGCACTTCCTGCTCGCGGACGCGACGCGGACGACGACGTACGCGGACACCGACATGCCCGTCTTCAGTATGGCGTTCGAGTTCGCCCACGCCGTGATGGGCGACTACCTGCCGACGCTGGAGGAGTGGGGGCCCGTCTTCGAGGAGGCGGGCTGGCGTCTGGCGGGGCAGCACCCCATCTCCGTACCGGCGGAGAGCGTGATGTTCCACCTGGTGCCCGCCGTCTGACGCGTGCATGAGAATGGGCCGCCCCGCGGGATCTCCCCGGGGCGGCCCGTCTCGTGTCATCGCCGGGGGGTCACTGAGACGCATGGGTGTCCGGGCCGGGCCCCGCCCGGCGAGGTCGCGTGTTTACGGCGGAGCGGGATGCGGCACTCGGAGGACGCGAGTGACTCTTCCGACGAGTCCCCGCCGTGCGATGCACCGGCCCGGCGCATCGGGAGCCAGTCCGGCAGCACGGCCGGGCGGAACAGAAGGCGATCGATGACGACGATCGGTGTGGAGGAGGAGTACCTGCTGGTCGACCCGGTCACGGGCCTGCCGGTACCCCTGGCGGACAAGGTGCGTGCCGAGGCCGGCGTGGGGCGTCTGGTGGCCGACCAGGAGGTGCACTGCGAGCTGCTGCAGGCGCAGGTGGAGGTGGCCACTCCGGTCTGCGCGACGCTGGAGGAGGTCGGCGGACACCTGCTGCGGCTGCGGCACGCCGTCGGAGCGGCCGCCGAGGCGCACGGCTGCCGGATCGTCGCCTGCGCGACACCGCCGCTGCGCCACGGCCACCCCGTGGCCGTCACCGACCGCGCCCGGTACCGGGCCATGCTCACGCAGGCGCCGCAGCTGGTGGCGGAGCAGCTGGTCAACGGCATGCACGTCCACGTCGGCGTGCCCAGCCGGGAGACCGGCGTGCAGATCCTGAACCGGATCCGGGTGTGGCTGCCGGCCCTCACCGCCCTGTCCGCGAACTCCCCGCTGTGGGACGGCCACGACACCGGGTTCGCCAGCTGGCGCACCGTGATCTTCAGCCGGTGGCCGGTCAGCGGGATGCCCCCGCGCTTCGCCGACATCGCCGACCACGACCGGCGCGTGCAGCGCCTGCTGGACTGCGGTCTGATCTCGGACACCGGACAGCTGTACTGGCAGGCCCGGCTCTCGGCGCGGTACCCCACCATCGAGGTGCGGTGCCTGGACGTGCAGCTGCGCGCGGACGACGCGGTGATGCTCACGGGCCTGGTCCGGGCCCTCGTGGAGACCACGCTGGCGGAGGTCGCCGCCGGCGCCCCCGCGCTGGACTGCGACCAGGAACTGCTGCAGGCGAGCATGTGGCACGCCGCCCGCCACGGACTGAGCACCACCCTGATCGATCCCGGTGGCCAGCAGCGCCGGGCCGGGGAGATGCTGTACGAGCTGCTGCGCTACGTCGCTCCCGCGCTGGACGCGTCCGGCGACACCCGGGAGGTGACGTCCCTCGTCCACCGGCTGCTGCGGGGCGGCACCGGCGCCGATCGGCAGCGCGCGGCCCTGGCCCAGGGCGGCCTCCCCGCCGTCACCGACCTGATCACCGGCAGGAGCGGCACGCCCTGACCCGTACGGACGTACGGACGCCGTCGTGCGAGGCCGCCGTCAGCGTCGTCGTGCGAGGTGGCCGTCGGCCGCCGTGTCCGCGGGCTCCCGTTCTGGTGCGCCTCCGTCCTGCCGGCGCAGGCGGATCTCGACGTGGCCGTCGGCGATGCGGGTGTCGAAGGAAGGCTGGGGCGCGGTGGCCGGGCCGCGGACGTTCCAGCCGTCGGAGAGCCGGAAGACACTTCCGTGCCAGGGGCACTGGACGCATCCGTCGCTGACCGTGCCCTCCGAGAGGGGTCCGGCGAGGTGGCTGCACCGCTCGGCCAGGGCGTGAATCGTCCCTCCGGCCTCCCGGACGACCAGGACCGGGACGTCGTCCACGCTGCGCCGCACCGGCCGGTCGACCGGGAACTCCGCCACGGCCCCGATCCGGTGCCAGCCCTCGGTGACGACGTGCGGGACCTCTTCGGCGTGGTTCGCGCCGGATGCCTGGCGGTAGGCCAGGTGGCCGCCCAGCATGCCGCCGAGCGCGACCGCCGTCAGCCCCAGGAAGCCGCAGGCCCGGCCGGCTGCGCGCCGGCCCTTGACGCGGTGGGCGAGCGAGGCGGCGTACAGGCCGACGGCCGCCGAGTTCATCAGGGCGTGCACCGCCCCGACCCGCTGCTGCTGGCGGTGCAGCTCCGCCCAGTCGACCCAGCCCGCCAGTGCCGCGGGCGCGGCGGAGGCCAGGCCGACCCCGACCAGGAGGCCCGCCTCGCGGGAGCGGCCGGGCCAAAGGTCCAGTACCGCCGCCGACAGCCAGCTGCCGATCGGCACCTGCACCATCAGCGGATGCACCGGGTGCCCCAGCCACCTGCCGTGCAGGGCGTCGCGTCCGTCGCCGAGCGGCAGCGCCTGCACCCCCTTGCGGACCGCGTCGATCAGCGCGTCGGCCCTGGGTTCACGCTCCAGGCGGTCCAGCAGCCGCAGGGCGCGGTTCTGCCGCATCTGTCGGCGGCCTGGCGTCATCCTCATGGTCGTCTGGGTCCCCACCCGCGCGGACGGCAAACGGCCCGGGGGCGCCCGGGGCGGAGCACGGTCATCGGGCGCCCGCTGCGGAGCCGGTCCGGGTGCGCTTCCTCGGCCGGCCCGTCAGGTGGGCGATCACCGCGACGAGGCCGACGATCCACACGGTCGCCGCGGTGCACGGTCCGGGCACGGACGCGAGAGGCATGCCGACTCCGTCGCCGACGTGAGGCGCCGACGTGAGGGTGAGCGTCGCCCCTGCCGCGTTGTGCGCCATGGTCCGGGGAACCCGGTACGTCCCAGCGGCGCCCCGAGGGAGGCAGCCATGAGTGGTCCTCGAGAAGGCAAGCGCGAGCACTCGTCGCCTCTGGAGCAGGTGACCGAGGAGCGGGACGTCCGCCCGGAGGAGGAGGGAAGCCCCCGGCCCGACACGTCCGGCGAGGCCACCGACAAGTCCCTGAAGGGACGAGCGGAGTCGGAGGAGGAGGGCCCCGGCTGAGGCCCGTCCGCGTGGCCGGACCGGCGCGGGGCCGCGTCGCCGCGCGCGTGTGAGCGCGGGGCGCGGCCCGGTCCGCACTCAGCCCGATGTCCGGGCCAGCGCTTCCTCGACCTGGCGGACCCGCCACTCCTCGATCCGTTCCTGCTGCCGCCGGGCTCGTTCGAGCAGGGTGTCGAGCCGGGAACGGTCCAGGCGCCCGTCCGTCGCGCTGAGCCGGAGCAGGGCCTGCCAGACGGCCGCCTTTCCCTCGATCCCCAGCCGCAGGGCTTCGAGATCCAGCACGGTGCCCAGCGGGGACGGGCTCACCAGGTGACCGTTGGGCTTCAGGCGCCCCAGCTTCTCGCCCGCCCAGCCCGCCCACACCTTGTAGCGGCGGACGGGGACGCCGAGGTCTCGCATGATGTCCAGCAGCGCTTCCCGGTCCTCGGCGATCTCGGCCGCCACGGGGCCGATCGCGCGGCCGAGCGCGGAAGCTCCGGCGGTGCGCGCCAGGCGGGTGACGCGTTCGGTGCCGGCGGTGGCGCCGGCAAGATGGTCGTTGAGATAGATGCCGAGCAGTTTCATGTCGGCACCTCGTCCGGTCGGGCGTTGGGTGGCGCCGGAATGCGGAAGGGCGTTCATGTGCGGCCTCCGTAGGTTGCCGGGATCTGCCGGCACGAGCGGCGGATCGAGCGAGGGGTCAGCGCGGAGCAGGGGCGTCACGGGTACCACGGCAGGCCCGAAATACCCGAGCCGGCCGAGCGCCCCGGTTGCTGGAGTCGATGACCACGGCCCGGCTCCGCACCCTCGGCACCACCTGGGCGGCGGTACGGCGGACCGCCCCGACGCAGCCGCACCCCGTCATCCCCCGGCGGCCCCCGGGGAACGCCCCGCTGGGCGTACCGCTGAGCGTCCACGACCGCCTGCGAGACGCCCTCGGCGTGGGCGGCGTTCCGCCCCGCGGCGGGGGAAGGTGACCGGCGGTCACCGCCCGGGCCGGCTGCCGACGGCGTACCGGCTGGTGATCGCGACGCGGTTGAAGGCGTTCATCACGGTGGCCAGCCAGGCGATCGCCGAGATCTGGTCCGGGGTGAGTACGGCCGCCGCGGCGGCGTAGTCGTCGTCCCCGACGTGTCCGTCCGGCACCCGGGTGATCGCCTCGGTGAGGCGGAGGGCGGCGCGGTCGGTCTCGGAGAAGTAGCCGGTCTCCGCCCATGCGGGCAGCACGGCGATCCGGTCGGGGTTCTCGCCCTTCCGGAGGGCGTCGCGGGTGTGGGTGCGCAGGCAGAACGCGCAGCCGTTGATCTGGGAGGCGCGGATCCTCAGCAGCTCGATCAGGAGCGGGTCGAGGCCCGCCGCGTCGGCGGCCTCCCCCACCTCCGACGACAGGGCGATGAGGGCCTTGTAGGCGGCCGGGTGCTGCTCGCCGATGTTGACGCGCCGGGTGTCGGTCATGGTTCCTTCGTCTCGTCGCTGTGCTGTGTGCCTCGCCCCTCGGGCCGGCTATGACCGCGGGTCGTCGACCTTGAGCTTCGCTCCGGTGTCGGAGACGAAGACGACCAGGAGCCTGGCCCGCCTGGTGGGGCTGGTGTTCTCGGTGAGGACGTGGTGGGCGCCCGGTTCCTCGACCCAGTTCTCGCCCTGGTGGTAGGTGCGCACGGGCCGGCCACCGAGCCGGCTGCGCACGGTGCCTTCGAGGACGTACGCGTAGACGAACGCCCGGCCGTGCCGGTGCGGCATCGCACGCGCGTTGGGCGGGAAGTCGACGATCACCGAGGTGAACGTCTTGCCCTTCACGTTCGGCAGTGCTTGCTGGAGCAGCGGCTGGAGGGTTTCGGTGGGGCGCGTCGATGCCATGGCCGCGGGCGTGGCCACGGCCGCGTCGGGCCTCTTGGCGTGGGCGGGCTGGTTCGTGGCCGAGCAGGCCGTGGCCGTGGCCAGTGTCGCGACGGCCAGCAGGCCGCCGGCGATCCGCGTTCCCCTCATGATCGGTCTCCTGTCGGGTCGTCCGTGACGCGGATGATCGTTTTGCCGGGCGTCCGCCGGCCGGGGGCGAACGCGGAGGGTGCTTCGGCGAGCGGAAGCACGGCACCGACGACCGGCCTGAGCCGGCCGTCCCTCAGCCGCGCGGCGAGATCGGTGAGCCGGGCGCGGTCGGGTTCGACGACGAAGAAGACCGCCCGCCCGTCCGGGGGCCGGACCTCGGGCGGCATGGCGATGGTGACGAGCGTGCCGCCGGGGCGGACCAGGGCGGCCGAGCGGTCGAGGATCTCTCCGCCGATCACGTCGAACACGAGGTCGGCCGCGCCGGCCTCCTCCAGCTGCTGGGTCTGCAGGTCGATGAAGGTGTCGACGCCCAGGGCGAGCGCCCTTTCCCGGGCGGAGGACCGGCCGGTGCCGATGACGCGGGCGCCGGCCTCGCGGGCGAGCTGCACCGCGATCGAGCCGACGCCGCCCGCGGCACCGTGGATCAGGACGGTCTGGCCCGGGGTGAGCCGACCGTGGTCGAACAGCCCTTGCCAGGCGGTGAGCCCGGAGATCGGCAGTGCGGCGGCCACGGTGTGGTCGATGTCGGCGGGCAGCGGGGCGAGGTTGCGGGCCTCCACCGCGGTGTACTCGGCGAGGGTGCCGTCGCGGGCCCAGTCGGCCAGGCCGAACACCCGTTGTCCGACGCTCAGTCCGGTGGTGCCGTACCCCAGCTCCGCGACGACGCCCGAGAGCTCGTGCCCGGGCACGCTCGGCGTCCGGTCGCGGCCGGCGCGATCGGTCCACGTGGCCGGCCAGTCCAGCTCTCCGGGGGTGAAGCCCGCGGCGTGCACCCGTACGACGACGTCGTTCTCGGCCGCATGGGGGTAGGGCATGTCCGTCAGGGACATTCCGGCGGGACCGGCGTCGCGGTCCCGCACTGTGATGGCTTGCATACAGGTCCTTACGGGGAGGGTTGGGGCGGCCGGGCCGCTGCGGCCCGGCGCGCTGATCAGCTCGGCCAGGGAGCGCCGAGGATGCGCTCGACCGTGGTGGTACGACGGAAGCCGGGGACGAAGTGCTCCAGCACATCGGAATTCACCGTCCCGTTCGTGGTGTCCGGGCGGTACTTGAGTCCGTCGACGAATGCCTGCAGGAACTCGTTCTTGAAGTCGCCCCGCGGGTGGACGGCGGTGGTCTCGTCCACCTGGCCGGGATCCAGCTCGCGCAGACCCACGCCCAGCACGTCGGTCAGGACACCGAGGTTCGTGAGGGCGATCTCCGGGCCCATCCGACCGGGGATCTCCGGGGTCGTGTGCAGCGCGATCGCCGTCCAGACCACGTCGGCGGCCGTGGCGGGGAAACCGCGGTCGAGCATGAACTTGCGCGCGTGGTCGGCCCCGTCGACCTCGAAGCGCTGCTCCATGTCGGAGAACGGCGTCATGAGGCCGGTGTCATGGAACATGGCGGACAGGTAGAGCAGCTCCGGGTCGGGCTCCATGCCGAGCCTGCGCGCGTGCAGGACGCCGAAGACGAAAACGCGCCGGGAGTGGTGATAGAGGAGGGGGCTGGTCATCTCCCGCATGACGCGGGTGGCTTCCGCGACCGCCGCCGTCTCAGGAATCTCGACCCCCGCGATGATCTCGTTCATGACCTGTGAACCTTCCGATGTCAGTGCGCTGCGAACGGACGGTGCGTCCGTCGTCCACAGTGCCGACCCCTAGGTGTCCGGCGCCGCCTCGGTCCGGCCATGAGTCACCCGCATCGGGACAGGCGGGGCAGCGGGGACACGGGTTCCGCCCCGCACGGGGTCGCGTCCCCTGGTCCATGGCGGAGCCGGACTCCTCGATGCGGCCGGGCGGTGCGGCCCGGCACAGCGCGCCGGGCCGGCGCGGCACGGCGGTGAGGCGCGTCGTGGGTCCCACGCTACTCGGGAGCCCCCGCTTCAGCGCGCCGGGCGGTCCACGGGCGGCCCGTGCCCGCACCGTGGCAGGGACCGGTGGATACGCGGCATAGTTGCAGTATGTCCACTGATCGCGCCGGGAGTTCCCCGGCTGGAGAGCGGGCTGTGGAACCAAGTGACGTCCTGGCAGTGCTCGATGCCGACATGACGGTCTCCGTGTGGACCGGGGCCGCCGAGCGCCTGTGGGGCTATCCGGCCGGCCAAGCGCTCCGCAGTCCCGTCGAGAGGCTGCTGGGATCCAGCGCCTCGGACATGCCCCGTGTCTTCACCGGCAGCCCCTGGTCCGGCCGGGTGCGGATCCGCCGCCGCGACGGCCAGGAGACACCTGCCCACCTGCGGGTCACTCCCCTGGACACCGGCGGCGGCGCGGGGTGGATCGTGTGGGGGGCGAACGCCTGCGGCCGGCCGGGTCTGGACCCGGCAGCGGTGGACGCGCTCCTTCACCACGCGCCGATCAGTCTGGCCGTCTGGGACCGGGAGCTGCGCTGTGTCTGGCGCAACGACAGCGTGCACGACCAGGACCTCTACGCGTCCGGGCCGGAGCTGGGCGGTCATGTCACCGACGTGGTCCGTGCCCGTCACCCGGAGTTCCTGGAACGAGCCATGGCGCGTGTCCTGCGCAGCGGCGAGCCGCTCCTCGGGCACGAACTCCGGCCGGCCGGCACCCGGGCTCCCGACGGTGGCTACCGTGTCGCCCTGATCCGTCTCGAAGGGTCGGACGGGCGGCCACTGGGCGTCTGTTCTGTGGCGGTACAGGCCGGCACCGCGCAGGAGAGCGGACGGCTACGGCTGCTCAACGAGGCGAAGAGCCGCATCGGCACGGATCTGGACCCGTTGGTGACCAGTCAGGCCCTGGCGGAGACGGCGGTACCGGACCTCGCCGACTACGTCACCATCGACCTCGTCCAGGCGGTGCCGCTGGACAAGGAGCCCTTGAGACGACTGAAGTCCACCGACATGAGCATCCCCGGCTTCTACCGCGCCGGCGCCGCGTCCCTCCACGACGATCTCCGCGAGTCCCTCTGGGCACGCGGCACGCCGGTCTACGTTCCGCCGGACTCCCCCTTCACCACCGTACTCGCGACGCGCAGGTCGTACTTCGAGCCCGTCCTCGACACCTCCCCCGGCACATGGCTCGACAACGACCCGGACCGGGCCCGGGTCATCCGGCGGACCGGAATGCACTCCCTCATGATCGTGCCCCTCCAGGCCCGCGGTGCGATGCTCGGCATCTCCGTCTTCGTGCGCAGTGAGAACCCGCTCCCGTTCAGCAGGGCGGACCTCGCCCTCGCGGAGGAACTCGCGGCCCGGGCCGCCCTGGTCATCGACAACGCCCTGCGCTACGCGCGCGGGCGAACGGCGGCGCTCGCCATCCAACGCGACCTGATGCCGCGCCACTTGTCGGGGGGCAGCACCGTGGAGGTGGCCACCCGCTACCTGCCCGCGGACACGCACGGCGGCGTCGGCGGCGACTGGTTCGACGTCATGCAACTGTCCGACGCCCGTGTGGCGTTGGTCGTGGGGGACGTCGTCGGTCACGGCATCCACGCTGCCGTGACCATGGGACGGCTGCGCGCCAAGACCCGCGCGCTCAGCAAGCTGGAGCTGCCGCCCGACGAACTGCTCCGCCTCCTGGACGAACTCACCCTCGACGTCACCCGGGACCGCTGGGACGACGACCCCTCCACCGCACCGGCCTTCGGAGCCACCTGCCTCTACGGTGTGTACGACCCGAGGTCTCAGCGGTGCACCATGTCCAGTGCCGGTCACCCCCCGCCCGCGATCATCTCCCCGGACGGATCGGTCGACTTCGCCGCGGTGCCTCCGGGCGCGCCCGTCGGCGTGGGACTGGGCTCCTACGAATCGACCGAGGTGGAGCTGCCGGAGAACAGCGTGATCGGGCTGTACAGCGACGGCCTGATCGAGACGGACCACGATGTCGACCGCGGACTTCAGCGGCTGCGCACCGCTCTCGCCGGCCCGGTCTCCAGTCTGGAGGACCGCTGCGCATCGGTCATCGACACCCTGGTCCCGGACGGACCGGTGGACGACGACATCGCCCTCCTCCTGGCCCGCACCCACCGCGCCGCCGACTGAGGACGGCGGGGAGGTCGGCCTGGTGCGCGGGACCGGGCACCCGCCCGGCGGTCCCGGCCCCGGCCCCGGTCAGTGGTCCTGTGTCCCCCCGGCCTCCTGGTGGGGCTCGCTCGGGCCCAGTCGGACACAGCACTCCCCCGGCTCCGGAGCCAGGACGGCCTGGACCCCGCTGACCTCCAGGCCGTGGAGGTAGCCGGAGAGGAAGGCCTGGTTCATGCCGCACACCAGCTCCGGCGCCTTCGCGGCCAGCGGGTGGAAGGGGCAGTTGCGGAGCCGGAGCCGGGTGGGGGTGTCCCGGACGGGTTCGTAGCCGTACTGGTCCAGCAGCCGCTCGCAGGCGGTCAGCCCGCGTTCGGGGCCCAGGCGTCCGGGGCGGGAGTCGTCCCGCGCGGCCTCGCCCAGCTGCCGGCCGCGCTGCTCGGCGGTCCGCATCGCCGCCTGCGCGGCGTTCTCGTCGGCGCCCTCGGTGAGGACGGCGTCGAGGAGCAGGTCGGCCAGGAGTTCGTGGCGCCGGTCGGGGATGTTCACGGTGATCTGGGCGTCGGCGGGCTCGTAGACCTTCGGCTGCCTGCCGACCTTGCGGATCCCGCCGGGCGTTTCGTAGCGCGCGCGCAGCAGGCCGGCGTCGACGAGCTTGTCGAGGTGGAAGGCGGCGAGCTTGCGCGAGATGCCGACGCTGGCGGCGGCCTCGTCGCGGGTGACGGCGCGGCGGGCGCGGCGGATGAAGGTGAACATGCGCCGGCGGGAGTCCTCGCTCAGGACGCTGACGGAGTCGATGGCGCGGTCGGCCGCGTCGGCCCGCGCGCTCGGATCGGAAGCCACAGGACCACGGTAACGCCCATCCGCGTGGGCACAAGCGTTCCGTCCTCCCTCATGTGCTGCGCGTCTTGACGCCCTCCGGGAATAAGACCAATGTTTATTGGTGAAACCAGTGGGAGGTTGCGATGGCCAGTGAGTCACAGATGCAGGCGAAGCGCCCGGTCAGCGCCTCGCTCGCCGGCCCGTACGGCCACCCGTTCCATCCGATCCTGGTGACCGTGCCGATCGGCGCCTGGGTGACCAGCCTGGTGTTCGACATCGCGTCCCACGTCGTGCACCGCCCGGGGTTCCTGACCCAGTCCTCGGAGTGGCTGATCGCGGTCGGTGTGATCGGCGCCCTGCCGGCGGCCATGGTCGGATTCCTCGACCTGTTCGCGATGGGGGCCGGCACCCCGGCCTTTCGCACCGCCTTGGTCCACATGACGCTGAACCTGCTGGTGACCGCCGCCTACGTCGTCAACTTCCTGTGGCGCCAGGGCGACTACGCCGACGGCGCGAGCGTCGGCCTCGGCCGGCTCGTCCTGTCCGCGGTCAGCGTCGCGGCCCTCGCGATCTCGGGATTCCTCGGCGGCAAGCTCGCCTACCGCTACGGCGTACGCGTCGCCGACGAGAACACCCAGGCCGAGGGATACACGCCCGGCCACGGCCGCACCCGCCCGGCCGGGTGACCCCGTCCCCCGTCCCCCGTCCCCGTCCCCGTCCCCCGCTCACCGTGCCGGCCGGTGCCCTCCGGCCGCCTTCACCACCGTCCCCCTCGGGAGTTCCCATGGACATCGCCGCACTGATCACCTGGGTGATCACCGCTCTCGGCGGTTTCTACATGCTCGGCACCTGGATCCAACGCGGCGGAGTCCGCCAGCAGCAGACCGGCACCAGCCGCCTGCCGGCACCCGTCGTCTTCGGCCACTTCGCCCTGGCCGCGATCGGGCTCGTCGTATGGATCGTCTACGTCGTGACGGACAGGGGTGCACCGGCCTGGACGGCGTTCGGCCTGCTGCTGCCCGTCGCCCTGCTGGGCTTCGTGATGCTGGCCCGCTGGATCCCCGTCCACCGCGAGCACGCCACGGTCGGCGCGGCAGCGGCAGCGGGCGGTCCGGGAGCCGAAGGATCCGTCCCCGCGGAGCGCCACTTCCCGGTGCCGGTCGTGGTGGCCCACGGGCTGTTCGCCGTGGCCA
Organism: Streptomyces sp. NPDC004658; assembly: GCF_040609555.1. Lineage (NCBI taxonomy): Bacteria > Bacillati > Actinomycetota > Actinomycetes > Kitasatosporales > Streptomycetaceae > Streptomyces > Streptomyces sp. NPDC004658. The sequence goes on along the minus strand of NZ_JBEXKG010000029.1, from coordinate 2,584 downwards.
CCCTCGTCCTGGTGCTGCTCACCGCGCTGGGCATCGGGGGCAGCTGACATGACCGAGCCCCTGAACCGCACCGGCGTGAGAAGAGACCCCCTCGACGAGGAAGAGGCGATACCCGGGCGGCCCGCTCTGCGGGTCGTCCACGAACCCGACGGGATCGACCTGGCCGCCGCGGAGGCGGCGGCCGGCCGGTTCCTCGCCGCGCTCGGCATCTCCACCGCCTCGGAGAGCCTGCGCGGCACACCGGGCCGGATGGCCCGCGCCTACGCCGAACTCTTCACCCCGCGCCCCTTCGACCTGACCACCTTCCCCAACGACGAGGGCTACGACGAACTCGTCCTGGCCCGCCGCATACCGGTCCGGTCCGTGTGCGAGCACCACCTGCTGCCGTTCGTGGGTACCGCCCACGTCGGCTACCTGCCCGGCGCCCGGATTCTGGGCCTGTCCAAGCTGGCGCGCGTCGTCGAACACTTCGCCTGCCGCCCGCAGGTGCAGGAACGCCTCACCAAGCAGGTCGCCGACTGGCTCCAGGAACATCTGGAGCCCAAGGGTGTCGGCGTGGTGATCGAAGCCGAACACTCCTGTATGACCCTGCGCGGGGTGCAGGCGACCGGCTCCAGCACCATGACCTCCACCCTCCTCGGGCTGCTGCGCTCCGACGCCCGCTCCCGCGGCGAGTTCCTCGCTCTGACGGGAGCCGCCACGTGACCGCGTCGCCGCCGGACGCCTTGGAAGGAAACGACCACCTTGCGTAGCATCGCCCCTTTTACCCAAGGTTGCGCGCGCGGATCGGGGTACTCGCGGAAGTCAGGACGTACTACACCCCCCGAAGGTGAAGACCATGACCACTTCCCCCAGGCCGTCCATGGAGACGCACCCCGACATCGTCGACATGCGCCTTCGGCACGAGATGGCCGAGCGTGCCACCAGCACGCCCCAAGGCCAGGCCATCGAGACCATGGCGCTGCTCACCGGCCTGTACCTCGCGGCATCGCCGTGGATCACGGGCTTCAACAATCTGTCCACCCTGGCCGTCACCAACCTGCTCACCGGCATCGCCTACGCGGTCCTGATGAGCGGCGGGTTCGGCCGTGCCTACGAACGCACTCACAGCATGGCGTGGGCGTCCTGTGCTCTGGGCGTGTGGGCGATCATCGCGCCGTGGGTCGTCGCCGGCAACGTCAGCACGACCAAGACGATCGTGAACAACGTCATCGTCGGCGCGCTGGCCCTCCTGCTGGCCCTGGCCGCCAGCGCGGCCGCCCGGGCGGCGGAGTCGTCCGAGGCACGGCGGGGCATGTCGGCGTCGTACGCGCCCGGTCGCGGCTGAGCCGGTCCGCGACCGGACGTGAGCCCGCGGGATCGCCGGCACGGAGCCGGCGATCCCGCGCGTCCGCGCCGACCGGCGTCCACTCTCTCGCTGGCTTGACGTCGGCCTCCACCTGGATCCCGTTCATCGTGCGGTTCCCCCTGGCCGCGCTGTCAGGTGTCCGGGGTGTCCGGCCGTTCCTCGCCGGGCCGGCGCAGGACGGTGAGCAGGTCGCCGTGGTCCGCCACGGCTTCCAGGGAGAGCGTGTGGTATCCGGCCCGGTCGAACTCGTCGAGGAAGCGGCGGACCTCCAGGCGGATGTTCGGCCGGTCGAATCCGGTGACCATCAGCCGGGGCCGGCGCATGCCCAGACGCTCGGTGATCTCCCGGCGCACGGGCGGGGCGGCGGTCGCGGTCAGGGCCAGCACGGGCGGTCTGCCCACCCGGTGCGCGGCCTGCTCCAGGCGCAGGTAGTCGGGGCGGAAGTCGTGGCCCCACGAGGAGACGCACTGGGCCTCGTCCACCACGAACAGGGCCGGGCCCACCCCGGCCAGCGCGTCCACGACGTCGTCCCGGGCGAGCTGCTCCGGTGCCAGATGGACGAGACGGGCCCGGCCCGACCGTACGTCCTCCCAGGCCGCCTCCGTCTCCGCCGCGCCCAGGTCCGAGTTGACCGCGACGGCACCCGGGGCGTCGTCGCCCTCGGGTAGACCGGCGATCTGGTCCCGCTGGAGCGCCAGCAGCGGTGACACCACGACGACCGGGCCGCACAGCAGCAGCGCCGGCACCTGGTAGACGGCCGACTTGCCGGAGCCCGTGGGCATGACGACCAGGGTGTCGTGGCCCTCCAGCACCCACTCCATGGCCGTGAGCTGCTCCGGCAGGAGCTGCTCCCAGCCGAAGACGTCCGCCGCCGTGCGGCGCAGACGCTCCGCCCTGGCCCGGCCGTCGGCTCCCTCTGCCGCCTTCCTCGCCATGTGCATCGCTCCCTGGCTCCGTGGGCCCGCCGGGTACCCGGCGGGCCTGGGCGTACCACCGCGTCGGGGGTGGGCCGAGCGGTGCCCTCAGCGAACGCCGGCCGGTCTCGGCGGACTCAGGCGGCCTGGTCGGTCAGCCCGGCCAGGGTGGTGCGCGCCTGCCTCTCCGCCTCGGCGGGGGTGAGCCGCTCGCCGCGCTCGAACGCCTCCGTGAAGGCGCGCGGGCCCAGGACCGCCTGGGCCGCGGCGGTGACACGGTCGACGTCGCCGCGCTCGGCGGGCGGCAGGGGCGCGCCCACGC